>NZ_JAOCDJ010000041.1:0-18697 GCF_029840885.1 Empedobacter sp. GD03861 | reverse complement strand
TTTCAAAATTAAAAGGCAATCTAACGAAAGATTGCCTTTTTGATTTTATTATTTTTGAGCAGAAATTAATCCTCAAACTTTACTTTATATTGTTTATCAAACTCTTTTTTCTGCGCATCAGTCATTTTACTACGCATATATTTTATTGTAAATCCACCAATCATTTTATCACCTTTATAATACATCCAATCTGATAATTTAGTTGGATCTATCACAATTGTATCATTGTGTTTAACCAATTTTGTGTATTGTGGAACGTTGTCCACAATTCCTTTTAATTGATCGTTGTCCGAATATACATCACGAATCCAAATATGCTCTTTTTGTGTCGCATTCGGAATATCATACATTTGTTTGACAATAAAATTAGTTGTCGTTGTATCTTTCATCGACAACGCCAATTTGAAATCATCAAACGTTTGTTGCGCTTCCTTCCCAATACTATCCAAATCTTTTTGTTCTTGCTTTTGCTTATCCAAACCTTTGTAAGCACTTACTCCATTATCTTCCTTATTACCACAAGAAAATAATAAAACCGAAAAAGCTATTGCGAATAATGTATATTTCATAATTGTATTTCTTTGATTGTTGTCCTATAAAGTTACATAAATTTATTCAAAATAAGATAAATTCAACTCTTTTGGTGTTGGCTGAATCCATTTTTGATGACCAAAATAACTCCAAGTTGTATAAGCTAAATTGTAATTTGGATTTGTAAATTGATAATAATCGCTACCATTGACAGAAACTTTTGCATCCACAAAAACTTTGACATCTTTCACACCATTTTTCGCATAATCATATTTTACATAACGTGCAAATTGCCACATCATATCTGGGCTAACCGCCATTTTTGACATTTGTTTAAAGGTTAGATATTTAGTCAAATCTACTTTCTCGCGTTTCAAGAATTTACCTTTTTTCTGTGGATCTGGTTTCGAAACATATACCACAACTTCACCCGCTTTATTACGCAACATCATTCGCCAAGCCATGCGATGACCTTCCTCTGTCCAAAAAACATTTCCGGGAATAAAGTAATGGCGAACAGGTAAATATATTTGCCAAACTACGTAGAAAAACATCAAATAAGAGAACATGACACGACGAGTTGTCAATAAATTATCATCATCTGAACGATCCATCATAAATGATTTTTTAGGAAAAACAACTTCCTGAATCTTAACGGGATCATAAAAGAAAATTAACATTGCCAAAGCAAAGAAAGGAAATATTCCAATCCCGAAAACTGCAGAATTGAAAATATGAAAGGCTACAGCACATTTGAAAGCAATTCCACGCGTTCTGTTCATCAACATTGCAGGAATAATCAATAAATCGAAAAAGAATCCTCCCCAAGCAAAAACTTGTGCAAACTCTAAACTACTTACAACTTTTCCTAATCCAATCAAATTATATTTTGTTGTTAATAAATCGCCATATTCGTGGAATTTCATTTGTAGAAAAACACCGTTAAACCAATCTGGATAAATCTTTGCAAAAGCCGCAAAAACATACACAATCAATAACTGGATAATGAATAATGTTGGTACCCAATTGCGCATGGTTAGACGTTTTATTTTCGGAAAAATCAAACTATCAATCGAAAAGAAATGATGCGCAGGAATTATCGTCATCATCCACGAAACTAGCATAAACAGATAATAATGGTTGTTGTAGCTTGTTTTTTGCATGAAATACGTCAACGACCATAAAATAGAAAATACGATAATTGAAAATCGATAAGCAAATCCAAACACGATAAACCAGCCTAAAATTCCCATGAGCACGTACAAATAAATCATATTTTGTCCCAAGAAAACATTTGTCCACTCGAATCCGATGAACGAAAATGTAATGTGCGGTTCAACAAAATTTGTTTGTACCCAACCTGTAAAAATGGCTCCCCAACATTCTGCAACAATTAATAAACCAAAGATTATTCGGAAAATTACAAGTGGAGAATTATCAACTTTTCGGAATAAATATTCGCTAAACATGATTGATTGTTAATTTTGGCTAATTTAAAAATAACCTTTAGAGTTTAGCTACTTTTGTCGTATATTTATTGTATGAAAACGAGGAAAATTATTTTGTTTGATGGAATTTGCAATTTATGCAATCAATCTGTTCAATTTGTGATTGAACATGACGATAAAAATCAATTTCAGTTTGCTTCATTACAATCTGATTTTGGACAAAATTTCTTGAAAGAAAATAATTTGGATGCCTCAAAATTTGATTCTATCGTTTTTATTGAAGATGATAAATTTTATACCAAATCATCTGCTGCGCTAAAAATTGCTAAATATTTGGACGGAATAACTTCGTGGTTGACTATTTTTATGATTGTTCCAAAGCCTTTGCGCGATGTGGTTTATAGTTTTATTGCGAAAAATCGTTATCGTTGGTTTGGAAAACAAGAAAGTTGTTGGTTACCTACTCCTGAATTAAAAGCGAAGTTTTTAGATTAAGTTTTAAACTTCTTGATTCAAATAGTTTTTAATCTTCTTAAAAAGAATTACCCAAAAATAAAAAGTCAATAAAAGGTTTATTACTACAATTATCAAGAGAACAAAGTTTCCATTTAATATTGTTGAATCTATTTCTCCCATTTGAATTAAAAAAAGTGAAAAATAAGCAAACAACAAATAAAATGATAATACTCTATATTTCCTTTTTGAAAGAATGCTAATGAATAAAAATAGTATTGTTATCAATCCTAAACTATAAATTGAAACTTCATCTTCACCTCCAGAAGATTGTAATTGGGAAGTATAATAAAAATCATTTCCTTGCATATAGCCTAATCCATCTGTGTATTTAATAAATAAAAAACAACAAATGACTTGAGCAAGATATAAAACTTCAAGGAATGAAAAATGTACTTTCATTTTATTAACCTCTGTTTAAATTATTTAATCTTCTACAACTATTTTTTCATTAATTTTTACAATAGCTTCATTGATTCCTTTAAAATACTTTTCCTCACTAAAGTTTGGAACAACTACCTCATCAATTAGCTTTTGAGAAAAATCGTCAGAAATTATATTTCGAGCAATATCATTCGTCGAAATTCTAACTTCTCTTGATTTTAAATTAAACACAATTATCATATTTCCCTTTTGAAATCGATCAGAACTATTGTTATTAAGGATTGAAAATGAATAATCTATTATATTTTCATTTGGAAAATAATCATCCGTAGAAATTATAAATAGCTGAAAACGATTGGTCTTTTGAATTTTCTTTAATTGTTTTTCAAGTTTTGCTAACTCTTCTCTATTAAAAACTTTTTCTAAATCAACAACATTTGAAAAAGGAACCAAAGAATAATTTTCAATATAAGGAAATTCAGTACAATTTTTAATCAAACTCTTTTGTAGATTGAACTGAAAGATGTTTACATCTGATATTAAAAAGTCTACTGCATCAGTATTGAAATATTTATTAAAATCAAATAAATTTTTAGCTGGTTTTTTCTTTTTAAATGATTTACAAATTTCTTTGCTGATTTGATCATAATCTTGAGCATGAGAAAATGTAATATTTGTGAATAAAAGAACTAATAGAAGTATATTTCTTATCATTACAACGAATTAAAATCTACTGATTTTTATATTTCTCAATGGCAGCTTTTATTTTTTCGCGACGATTTGATGGTGATGGATGTGTACTTTGGAATTCTGGAACTTGACTTCCACCCGAAGCTTCTTCCAAAATATCCATTACACCAATCAATGCTTCTGGATTATATCCTGCCTGAATCATAAATCGAACGCCCAAATCATCAGACTCCAATTCATCATCACGACCATATTTCATATTCACCATATTTGCCACAACTTGTGCATAATAAGCCGAATTTGCATCTCCAGCGGCAACGCCAGCCGCACCTGCAATTCCTTGCGAAAGCTCTTGTTTCGACATTTGTTCTGCACTATGGCGCGCAATAACGTGACCAACTTCGTGTCCCAAAACTCCAGCCAATTGATCTTCGTTTTGCAAACGAGTCAACAAGGCTTCGGTAATAAAAATTGGTCCACCAGGCAATGCAAAAGCATTTACAGTACGATTATCTGCCAACACATAAAACTGAAATGGATAATTCGTTTTATGCGCATCACTAGTATTGACCACTTTAGCGCCTACTCGTTTTACAAGCTCTTGGTATTGCGCATTACGAGATAGTCCACCAAACTCTTGAGCCATTTGCGGAGCCGAATTAATTCCCATTGCAATTTCGTCATCTTTAGTTAATGAAATATATTGCTTTTCGCCCGTAATTTCATTGACTTCCGAAGAAGAAAAATATTTTATAACAGAAAAAATAACAATTACTACGGCAATTATTAATTTCATCGACGTTCCGCCCTTTTGCATATCAGTGTAAGGTGTTAATTATTTTTTGTACCTTTTCTTTAGAATCTCCAAAACATCTTTCAATTCAAAACCACGCGCATGTAAAGCCATAAGGTAATAAAAGAAAACATCTGCCGATTCTTCCAAAAAGTTTTCGTCGTTATCTTGTTCCGAAGCAATCACCATTTCTACGGCTTCTTCCCCCATTTTTTTAGCGATTTGCGAATTACCTTTTTTATGAACACGTTTCATTTTAGATTTTTTCGCATCCTCTAATTTCGCCTCTTCCATCATTATTTCCAATTTCTTTAAGAATGGAAATTTTTTTTCTTTTTTGACTTCAGAAGTATTTTCATTAAGTTCCATAAAATCGTTTGTTTTCATAGATTTTTTTAAACGTAGAATAAATTTAAGAAATTCTACCGAATTATTTATCTCAATTCTATTGCCAATATTACTATTTTTTGAAAAAAAAGAAAGTTTTTATTCACATTTATTTCTAAAAAAATAAAATTCTAATCTATTCATTCAATTAATTTTTAAGATTGTTATTCACTTTTATTTTAAGATAAAAAAACGTATTTTTACGCGAAAATAAACATAGCGCAAACACAATGAACACAAACGATTTTTCCATTAGACATATTGGAAACAATGCGCAGCAAGCAGCTGAAATGCTTTCTGTAATTGGGAAAGATTCTATTGATTCTTTAATTGAGGCAACAGTTCCTCAGAACATTCGATTGAAAAATGCTTTGGATCTACCAGAAGCTTTATCAGAATTTGAAGCTATTAATCATTTAGCTGAAATCGCTTCAAAAAATAAAAAAGTAAAAAATTATCTTGGATATGGATATTATGGTACAATTTTACCAGCGCCAATTCAACGTAATGTATTAGAAAATGCTGGTTGGTACACAGCTTATACACCATACCAAGCGGAAATTGCGCAAGGACGTTTAGAAGCTTTATTAAATTTCCAAACTGTTATTTCTGATTTAACAGGTTTACCTATCGCAAATGCCTCTTTATTAGACGAAGGTACTGCATGTGGTGAAGCAATGCACATGTTATTTGAATCTCGTTCTCGTGATCAAAAGAAAAACAATGTCAACAAATTTTTTGTAGCAGATAATTTATTCCCTCAATCTGTAGCGGTTTTGGAAACGAAAGCACACGGTTTAGGAATTGAATTAGTTGTTGGAAACTTTGAAACAACTGAAATTACTGAAGAATATTTTGGAGCTATCGTTCAATACATCGGAAAAGGTGGTCAAATCAACAACTACAAAACTTTCGTAGAGAAAGCAAATGAAGTAAATGTTAAAGTGGCTGTTGCAACTGATTTATTAGCGCTAACTTTATTAACACCTCCAGGTGAATGGGGAGCTGAAATTGTTGTAGGTACATCACAACGTTTTGGTGTTCCAATGGGATACGGTGGACCACACGCAGCTTTCATGTCATGTACAGAAGATTACAAACGTGTAATTCCAGGTCGTATCATTGGAGCTTCTCAGGATCGTTTAGGAAACTATGCTTTACGTATGGCTTTACAAACTCGTGAGCAACACATCAAACGTGAGAAGGCAACTTCTAACATTTGTACTGCTCAGGTTTTATTAGCTGTTATGGCATCTTTCTACGCGGTTTACCACGGAAAAGATGGTTTACAATATATCGCTGATCAAATCCATACTAAAGCAGCTGTTTTACACGGAGGTTTAGAGCATTTAGGATTTAAATTAGTGAATACAAATTTCTTCGATACAATTCAAATTGAGGTTGAAAACTCTGACGAAATTGTGAAGATTTTTGCAGAAGAAGAAATTAATGTAAATGGATTCGAGAACGGAAAAATTTCTATCACAATTGATGAGATGACTTCTGAAGAAGATATTTTCGAGATTTTAAGTGTTTTTGCAACAATTAAAAATACAGAAGATGGTTTCGAATTTGAAGTAGATGATTCTTATTTACCTCAAGATTTAATCAGAACTTCTGATTTCTTAACACACGAAAACTTCAATTTATATCATACAGAAACAGAATTAATGCGTTACATCAAACGTTTAGAGCGTAAAGATTTAGCGCTTAATCAATCGATGATTGCATTAGGTTCTTGTACAATGAAATTGAATGCTGCAACAGAATTATTGCATATGTCTTGGGAAAGAATGGGGAATGTACACCCTTTCACTCCAAAAGATCAAGTAGAAGGTTACCAAACATTAATCAAAAACTTAGAAGATTATTTAGCTGTAATTACAGGTTTTGATGCAACTTCTTTACAACCAAATTCTGGTGCACAAGGAGAATATGCAGGTTTAATGGTTATTCGTTCTTACTTTGAGGCAAAAGGAGAAGGACACAGAAATGTAGCGTTGATTCCACAATCTGCTCACGGAACTAACCCTGCTTCTGCTGCAATGGCTGGAATGCAAGTTGTTGTTGTGAAAAACTTAGAATCTGGTGAAACAGATTTAGTTGATTTGAAAGAAAAATGTGAAAAACACAAAGATAACTTAGCTGCATTGATGATTACTTATCCATCAACTTATGGCGCTTTTGATAGCAATATCGAAGAAGTTACTGAAATGATTCACGCATACGGAGGTCAAGTTTATATGGACGGTGCAAACATGAATGCGCAAGTTGGATTAACTTCTCCAGGAAATATTGGTGCAGACGTTTGTCACTTAAACTTACACAAAACATTCGCTATTCCTCACGGAGGTGGAGGACCTGGTGTAGGACCAATTTGTGTAAAAGCACATTTAGCTCCTTTCTTAGGATCTTCTCCAATCATCGAAACTGGAGGAAAAGAAGCGACAAATACATTTGCTGCAGCTCCTTATGGTTCTGCATTTATTTTACCTATTTCTTACTCTTACATTTTAATGTTAGGTGCAGAAGGTTTATTGAAAGCGACACAAGGTGCAATCTTGAATGCTAATTACATGAAAACTCGTTTAGAGAAACATTTTGATATCTTATATACAAATGGAAACAATGTAGTTGCGCACGAATTTATCTTAGATTGTCGTCCATTCAAAAAAGCAGGAATTGAAGTAACTGATATTGCAAAACGTTTGATTGATTACGGATTCCACGCACCAACAGTATCTTTCCCAGTTGCTGGAACATTGATGGTTGAGCCAACAGAATCTGAGAATAAAGCAGAATTAGATCGTTTTTGTGATGCATTAATTTCCATTCGTCAAGAAATCGACGAAGTTGCAAACGGAGATTATCCAGTTGACAACAATGTATTACACAACGCGCCTCACCCAATTCACTTGATTACAGCAGACGAGTGGGAATATCCTTACTCTCGTTCTAAAGCTGCATATCCAGCAGAATGGGTTCGCGAACGTAAATTCTTTGCATCTGTTTCTCGTATTGATGATGCTTACGGAGATCGTAACTTAATCTGTACGTGTGCTCCTATCGAAGCCTATATGGATTAATTATTCTAGAAAGAATATATTTTTAAATACAAATCGCTCTGAGAAATCGGAGCGATTTTTTTTATTGAAATAATTTAAATGTTTAAAATGTTTGTATTTCTTAATTTTTTTTTTAAATTCATTCTAACTAAACTTTTAATATTAAAACATTTATGAAAAATTATGCTGCCGAGTTTTTCGGTACTTTTTGGTTAGTTTTCGGAGGTTGTGGTAGTGCAATCTTTGCAGCTGGTATTCCCGAATTAGGAATTGGTTACGCTGGTGTTGCATTAGCATTTGGTCTTACTGTATTAACAATGGCTTATGCAGTTGGTCATATTTCTGGAGGACATTTCAACCCTGCTGTCTCTTTCGGATTATTTGCTGGAGGACGATTTGATGGAAAACAACTTATTCCTTATATTATTTCACAAGTACTCGGAGCAATTGCTGCAGCTGGTGTATTATACTTAATCTCATCTGGAAACTCAGATTTTGCAATTGACAATACCAAAGCTGGTGCATTCGCTTCCAATGGATATGGAGCCTTTTCTCCACATGGTTATAGCATGTTATCTGCTTTTCTAATTGAATTTGTCTTAACAGCCTTCTTCTTAATTGTTATTTTAGGTGCTACAGATAAATTTGCAAACGGAAAATTTGCTGGAATTGCAATTGGTTTGGCTTTAACATTAATTCATTTAATTTCTATTCCAATCACTAACACATCTGTAAATCCTGCCCGTTCTACATCACAAGCTATTTTTGTAGGCGGCGAACCTTTAACGCAATTATGGTTATTCTGGGTAGCTCCTATTGCAGGTGCAATTGTAGGTGGATTAATTTATAAAATGCTTTTACAAAAAGAAGAAAATTTAGCGTAAAACTTGAAAAGCTCCGAATGGAGCTTTTTTTATTTTTCTTTATCATCTAAAAACTCATCGGTAAAATGCTGTGTTTTCTTATCTACCGAAAATTTCGTTTGATTATAATCTGCTGATTTATTCTTCGGAATCGAAAGTGAGTTCCAATCATTGTCTTTTATTAATTTTCCTATAAAAACAATTTGACCAACATGATAAGGATAATGCGCCAATTGACGATTTATGGCTTCTATTACCGTGTGTCCTTCATTTCGGATATAGATGATTTGTTGTAAATCTTCATCCGTTTTGATTTGTGCTAAAGCATCAAACAAACACTTCCAACCTTTCTCCCATTTATCTAAAAATTGTTGTTTCGTTTTGATTGTATCTTCAAATTCTTCATCACGATTTCGCCACTCTTTTTCACCATCTGTTGTCAAAAAATCAGTCCAACGCGACAACATATTTCCTGAAAGATGATTCACGATAATCGCAATGCTATTAGAGTTTTCATTGTATTGCCAAAACAATTCTTCATCTGATAATTGCGAAAATGTTTTTTCACCCAATTGTTTATAATACTGGAATTGTTTGATAATCCCGTTTACTAAATCATTCATTTATTATTTGTTTTTCTTTGAATACATAATGTTTTAACACTCTTAAAACAACATAAAGAATAATCAGAACAATTCTATATTTATATAATTCTTCTAAAGCTTCGATTGGGAAAAATTTATTAGAAAGAATCAAAAATAATATAATTGCAAAAAGAAAATAACTAATTGGATTGATAAATTTGCTCATAGATTTAGTTTTAATATAAGTATATGTATAATCTAAATTGTTACAAATTAATTAACTCCCTGTAAATTTTTGTGATTATGTTTGCGTTTATAATGTGTTTCCTTAAACTGATTTTTATCTGTTGTGACGATTGAAATATTTCCGTCAATCTCCATCATTGCCAATTTTACATCTTTGATATGCTCCACACCATGTTCGCGCATTGCTTCGTTCAATTCTTCCGAATTAATTCCCAATTTGCTCAACATCGTAAAATCTGCTTTTCCATTACGGATTAAAATTTCGGGTTTTTGTTCAATTAAGTTTCCTAAAAATTTATTTTTTAGCATTATCTTTTTGACAATAAAATTTAAAAGAAACAATACAAAAGCTGCTATCAATCCTCCTTGTAAGCTCGAATCTGAACCAACCATAGCATTTTGAACAGCATTACTAATCAATAAAATCAAAATAACATCTGCCGTATTTAATTGCGATAATTGTTGTTTTCCAAAAATTCTAAGTGCAATTAACATAAAAAAATACACCGAAATACAGCGCAAAACGATTCCTAAATAACCCTCCATACATTTCTTTTAAGTGAATAAAAGGTACTAAAAAATCCGTTCTGAAATTGGAACGGATTTAAAAATTTATTTTGATTTTCGAAGAATATAAATTCTGGAAACTCTTAAAATTAAATAGATAATTGCGAGATAAAACTTTTTCTCATAAAACAATTCAAGACCTTTTATTGGGAAAAATTTTTCTGATAAAAACGCTAACAATAAAATTACAATAACCGCAATACTAACAATATTAATTGCTTTATCCATTAGTTGTTATATTTTGGTTGAATATTTTTCTTCATCATTTCGTATAAAGAATGTCCAATTCCTTGTGTAATTTCTGACAGATTTTCGAAATTAATCACCGAAACTTCATCATTTTTTTGATGATAATGATGTTGATTTTCCATGTTTACAGAAGAAAGCGCATGTGATACCACTTTATGATTTACAAAATTTACATTATCCGAACGATAAAATAATTGTTGTTGTAAATAAGGATCGTTTTCAACTTTAAATGTTTTAGTCGAATTGTTGTTCATCAAATTCATCAAATCCGAACGATCGCTACCCGTCATATACACTTTTCCTTCACCAAAAGCAGAAACAGTTCCAATCATTTCAAGATTCAACATCACTTTCATATTTGGTAAATAAGACTGAAAATCTGTATTTTCTACCAACATTTTAGAACCAATTAATCCAATTTCTTCAGCATCAAAAGCCATAAACATCATGGTTTGTTTAACTTTTTTATTTTTGAAATAATCAGATAAAGCCATTACAGCCGAAGTTCCACTTGCATTATCATCCGCACCATTAAAAACTTTATCATCGCCTTTGTCATCTGTTCCAACATGATCAAAATGCGCACCTACAGCATAAATATCAGACGATTTCCCTTCTTTGATTCCACAAACATTTTGTCCCGTTTTCCCTTTATATTCAAATTCGATTAAATATGAATCACCAACACAAGGTTTTAATTTATTTTGTTTGAATTTTTCAGCAATCAATTCAGCAGCCAATCGATTTTCGGGCGTTCCAAATTTTCGACCTTGCATAGCATCAGAAGCTAATTCTTCGACATATTTCTTTTGATTTTCTTTAGAATATTGCGCGTTTGCTTGATTGAAAGCAAGCAGTCCAATCGCAAGTAAAGTATATTTTTTCATTTTTTGTGTAAACTTAATTTGACGGAAGATACGAAAAATTAACTTTTCTTCTCAAACATCTAATTATAAACACATGGAAAGATATTTTCTTTTACCAATTCTGTTTTTTCATTTACCTTTTTAAAATACCAAGAAGTAGTATGAGGTCCAGTTGAGATTATATTTGATTTGAAATCATTTAAATTAATCCTGAATCCTAACTTCTTAAAAATCGAATCATTTTCTTTATTTAATCTTATGAAAATAAGGTTATTATTAATCATAGTTGCATAATAATTAGTCTTTATTCCATAAAGTTTGTATCTAGAAATACTTGATAATTGTAAATAATCTTTTTTATAATTTAAATACCAAACATAGCCTTTATTAATACAATAATCATTAAGATTTATATTCGTAATTATTTCTTTTAAATTTTCATCATTTAAAACCACTAATTCAGCAGAAAAATTTTCTTTTATTTCTTGAGCAAAAAGCAAATTAGAAAATAACAACAAAAGTATTATAGTTTTGATACTATTCATATTAACTTTTCTTCTCAAACATCAATTCTTTTACTTTTTCTTTGTCTTCTTTTTCATTCTTTAGGTCGAACATCGTTCCAAAAGCTCGATCCCAAAATGTATTTGACACTCCAAAACCTAACTCTTCGTTTTTATAATGATGCAAATGATGATTGCGCCAAAGAGGTTTCATAAACTTGAAAGGCGGCGCAACAGCATGAATCAAATAATGCATAGACGCATACAATAAATAACCAATCATAAAACCAGGAAAGAAAGCAAAGGTGTATTTCCCTAAAATTAAATATTGAATCAAAAAAATAATTGACGCCAAAAGAATACTTGGAACTGGAGGCATAAACAAACGTTGTTTATCGCGTGGATAATGATGATGATTTCCGTGAAAAATGTAAACAATTCGTTTTAGACTTGGTTGTTCGGCTGTCCAATGAAAAAGATAACGATGCGCAAAATATTCGAACAAGGTCCAAAATAACATCGCTCCAAAAAATAGACTGACAACTGTTAAGACTGATAAATCGTAACTAGAAATTCCATAATAAATACAATAGGAAAGTAGAGGAATGTACATTCCCCAAATAACTGCGGGATGACCTTTTGTCAACATTTCGAGGTATTTGTTTTCGAAGATTTGCGCTTGACCTTTATTATGTATTTTCTCAAATTTCATGGTTACAAAATTTAATTTACTTAAAAATAAGGTTTTAACATATTTTAAACAAACAATCTCTAAAAATTAATTGTTAAAAAAAATCCGAAAATCAAACTTTGATTTTCGGATTATATGATAAATAAGAAAATTCTTATCTGTTTTCAATTTCAACATAATCACGTAATGGTGCTCCTGTGTATAATTGACGAGGGCGACCAATTGGTTGATTTGTTTCGCGCATTTCCATCCATTGTGCAATCCATCCTGGTAGACGTCCAACAGCAAACATAACTGTAAACATTTCAGTTGGGATATCTAACGCTTTGTAGATAATTCCTGAATAGAAATCTACGTTTGGATATAAGTTTCTTGATTTGAAATACTCGTCTTCTAAAGCAGCTTGTTCTAATTTTTTCGCAATATCTAAAATAGGATCATTGATTCCTAATTTCTCTAAAACGTTATCCGCAGCTACTTTGATGATTTTCGCACGAGGGTCAAAGTTTTTATAAACACGGTGTCCGAATCCCATTAAACGGAATGGATCGTTTTTATCTTTTGCTTTAGCTAAGTATTTTTCAACATCTCCACCATCATTTTTGATCGCTTCTAACATTTCTAATACTGCTTGGTTAGCACCTCCGTGTAATGGTCCCCATAATGCAGAAATACCTCCAGAGATAGAAGCAAATAAACCTGCATGAGAAGAACCTACTAAACGTACACTTGATGTAGAACAGTTTTGCTCATGATCTGCGTGTAAGATTAATAATTTGTCAATTGCATCAATAATAACTGGATCTAAGTCTAATTCTTGACCTGGTTTTTTGAATAATAATTGATAAAAATTTTCTACATAAGATAATTTATCGTTAGAGTAGTTAACTGGTAATCCTTTAATTTTTCTTTGTGTCCAAGACGCTAATACTGGGAATTTACCTAATAAAGTAACTGCCGCTTTGTACATATCATCTGGAGAAGTAACATCAACAACTTTTGGGTTGAATGCTGATAAAGCAGCTGTTAAAGATGTTAATACTCCCATTGGGTGAGCAGAACTTGGGAATGCATCTAAGATTTTGATTAAATCTTCTGACACATAGTTATACTCATTAATATCAGCGATAAATTTATCTAATTCAGCTTGTGTAGGTAATTCTCCTTTGATTAACAAATACATTACTTCTACGAAAGAAGATTTCTCTGCTAATTGTTCAATAGGATATCCACGGTACATCAACTTACCTTCTTCACCATCTAAAAATGTAATTCTAGATTCGCATGCCCCTGTATTTTTGTAACCTGGATCCATTGTGATTAATCCAGTAGCACTTCTTAACTTGGAAATATCAATAGATTTTTCATCCATTGTACCAGTTGTAACAGGTAGCTCCAACTCATTTCCGTTGTAATTTAATATTACCTTATCTGACATTTTATAGTTTATATTATTTATTGCGTAATTTACACTTTTTTTATTAATTTGAGACTGATAAATATCAGTCTCAAATTATTTTATCGCTTAACTTTAAAAGCCTTAAGCCCTGGAAAAATTGCAGTTTCTCCTAGAATCTCTTCAATACGTAATAATTGGTTGTATTTCGCCATACGATCAGAGCGAGAAGCAGAACCAGTTTTGATTTGTCCTGTGTTCAAAGCAACAGCTAAATCTGCAATTGTAGCATCTTCTGTTTCTCCAGAACGATGAGACATAACTGCTGTATAACGTGCATTTTGCGCCATTTGTACTGCTTTGATCGTTTCTGTTAACGTACCAATTTGATTGAATTTTACTAAGATAGAATTTGCTGTTTCAGCATCAATTGCTTTTTCTAATTTAGTTACATTCGTTACCAATAAATCGTCTCCAACAATTTGAACACGTTTACCGATTTTATCTGTTAAGATTTTCCAACCTTCCCAATCGTTTTCATCCATACCATCTTCAATAGAAATAATTGGATATTTCTCTGTCAATTCTGCTAAATAAGCTGCTTGCTCTGCAGAAGTACGGATAGCTCCTTTCTCTCCTTCGAATTTTGTATAGTCATATTTTCCATCGTGATAGAATTCTGATGATGCACAATCTAATGCAATCATAATTTCTTCACCTGCTTTGTAACCTGCTTTTTCTATTGCAGAAATTACAGTATCTAAAGCATCTTCTGTACCATCAAAAGTTGGTGCAAATCCACCTTCGTCACCTACTGCTGTAGATAAACCACGGTCGTGTAAAATTTTCTTTAATGCATGAAAAACTTCTGTTCCTTTGCGTAAAGCGTCAGAAAAAGATGCTGCCTGAACTGGCATAATCATGAATTCTTGGAACGCAATAGGCGCATCAGAGTGAGAACCTCCATTTACGATATTCATCATTGGAACTGGTAATGTGTTTGCATTAACTCCACCGATGTATCTAAACAATGGTAAACCTAATTCTTCTGCTGCAGCTTTTGCAACCCCCAAAGAAACACCCAAAATTGCATTAGCACCCAATTTAGCTTTGTTTTCAGTTCCGTCTAAATCAATCATTACTTGATCGATTAAATTTTGTTCAAAAACAGAAAAACCAATTAATTCTGGAGCAATCACTTCATTTACATTCTCGATAGCTTTCAAAACTCCTTTACCTAAGTACAAGTCTCCACCATCACGTAATTCTACTGCTTCATACTCTCCTGTAGATGCTCCTGATGGAACAGCTGCACGACCTAAAACACCTGATTCTGTATACACGTCTACTTCTACAGTTGGGTTACCACGAGAATCTAAAATTTGTCTTGCATGGATATGCGAAATAATGCTCATTATTAATATTTTTTAATTGATAAAATTTTGATTTACCAAAAATAATGGATTTGAGTAATCTTTACAACGAAATTATCTTTTTTTAAAAATAATTTAATTCAAAAACAATTCGAAAAATTTATGCATGCATAATAAAGAAGTATAATTTCGATGCCTGCAAAGATTATTATTTTTTGAGTGAATTAAAAAAACTTTAGATAAAAAATTTAATTCGTTATGGTAATCACACCATTTGGACTTGCATATACTTGGTAAGTTCTTGGCGCTCTATTCGCTACTTTTGTAGGTTGTCCTGTCAATAAAATCCATTCAGAATTATCTGCATCACACACAATACTGATGTCATTCTTTACATACAGAGTGGTTTCTGCACCAGGACAAATATGCGGTGCATTACGATCGTAAGCTTTGAAACCAGAAGCTGTACGTACCACAATCAAACCTCTAGAACCTGCTGTTGCTCCATCAACATATACCCATCCTCCTGGATTATTTAGATTAGAATATAATGGTAAATTGATATTGATTGATACATTCACAATTGTATTTGGCACACAACTTACTGTACCATCATCTGAATTGCAGCCTTGAAATAAGCCAGCAAAAACACTAACCAAAATAACCTTATTTAGAATCGTTTTAATAAATTGTTTCATTTTTAATTTGCTGTATTTTTTTTATTATCTTTGTAGTACAATAACTAAATAGTCCTGCGCATAGTATTACATATGTGTAGGATTATTTATTTTATAAGACCTATTTAATAAAAAATTAATTAAACATTGTTGTTATGGCAAATATACAATATGTAACGAAAGAAGGATTAGAAAAGTTGCGTGAAGAGCTTCATCAGTTAGAAACTTTTGAGCGTCCAAAAATTTCGCAACAAATTGCTGATGCGCGTGATAAAGGAGATTTATCTGAAAATGCAGAATACGATGCTGCAAAAGAGGCTCAAGGAATGTTAGAGATGCAAATTGCTAAATTGAAAGAAGTTGTAGCATATGCACGCGTAATTGATGAATCTAAATTAGACCATTCTAAAGTATCAATATTATCAAAAGTTAAAATAAAAAATACAGCGAACGGACAAGAATTAGTGTACACTTTGGTACCTGAATCTGAAGCTGATTTAGCTAAAATGCGTATCTCTGTGAATACTCCAATCGCAAAAGGATTGTTAGGAAAATCACTTGGAGAAGTTGCAGAAATTAAATTACCTAACGGAATGACTTTAAATTTTGAAATTTTAGAAATATCTTTGGACTAAGATTTCAAAAATTAAAAAACATATGGCAAGCATTTTCACTAAAATAATAAACGGAGAAATACCATCATACAAAATTGCCGAAAACGATAAGTACATCGCTATTTTGGACGCTTTTCCTTTGGTAGAAGGTCATGTATTGGTTATCCCGAAAAAAGAAGTCGATAAAATCTTCGATTTAGACAAAGAAACCTATTTAGGTTTAATGGACTTTTCTTACGAAATTGCACAAGCTATAGAAAAAGCAATACCTTGTCTACGCGTTGGCGTAGCTGTTGTTGGTTTAGAGGTACCACATGTACATGTGCATTTGGTTCCTCTAAATACAATGCAAGATATCAATTTCTCAAATCCAAAACTTCAATTATCTGCCGAGAAAATGATCGAAATTGCAGATAATATCAAATCATATTTATAATCGATGAACAAATACATTAAATTAGTAATCGCCGCTGTATTAATCGCTTTAGCAATCTTTTTGTTTACCATTCGCGAATACGGTTGGGGATTTGTTTCGTTATTAGTCGCTGTATTTCCAATTTTATTCTATTTCAGAAACGAAAACATCTTGTTAGCTTTCTGGTTTTTACGTAAAGAGGATATGGCAAAAGCGAAAAAATGGTTACAAAAGATCAAAAATCCATCATCAGAATTAATTCCTAAACAAATGGGATATTACCACTATATGATGGGAATTACTGAAGCGCAGGACAATGTTTCGGTTTCAGAAAAATATATGAAAGAAGCCTTAAACTACGGTTTATCATTTGATCATGACAGAGCAATGGCTAATTTATCTTTGGCTGGAGCTGCAATGTCAAAAGGTAAAAAGAAAGAAGCGGAAGGTTATATTAAAGAAGCGAAGAAAAACGATTCGAAAGGAATGTTTACTGATCAAATCAAAATGATGAACGATCAAATGAAACGTTTCAACGTAAGTAATTCGCAATTACAAAACCCACATATGCGTCACAAAGGACGTAAATTCTAAATGGATATATCAAAATTTACCGAAGAATCATCATCAAACACCAACAAGTGGAAACTGATTGAAGAATTTTTTCAACAAAATTTCACAGACGGTGAAAGACCAGATTTAGATACGATTCTTTTTTTGATCGGTGTTCAAGAATTAGGACAAGGAAAAAAACGATTCAAAAAAGATGATAAACTCAATTTATTACACATTGCAGTTTGTCGCGTGTTAGAACCTTTTGGTTTTTATCGTTTCGAAGGATTAGATCCAGATGGTTGGCCACATTTTGAGTTATTGGAAGATTTACCACCACTTAAAACAAATGAGCAAACCTTGTTAATGAAATACGCCGTTATACAGTATTTTGATGATCAAAAAATAATAAACTTCGAGTCTTAAGATTCGAAGTTTTCTTTTTTATACAAATCAACGACCACTTTATCTGCATCTAGCGTAAATTTCTCTACATTCAATTCTTCTTTGGATAACCACAACAATTCGTTGATATCTGCATCCAAAACTTTCAATTTAGCCAATGCTTTCTCTGTAATTGTCGCTTTATAATAAATCAATAAAACCTGTTCTGTCGGATCAAAAGCATTCAGCACAAAAAAATCTTGTGTATAAAAATGTTCATGAACTTCTACTTTCAAATTCAATTCCTCTTTTATCTCTCTCCTTATACAATCTTTTGTTCCTTCACCAAACTCCAATCCACCGCCAGGAAACTTATAAATTAACTCTCCCTGAAACGGCTCGTGAATCACCAATACCTTTCCCTTGTGTTCCAATAACGCATATACACGTACATTAAATGGTTTCATATCCTGTTTATTTTAAAACCTAAATATATAAAAATTCTTCATTCAAATGCGTATTATTATAGCGTTCCCTTCGGTCGGGCTATCCGTTGCAATCTTTTGTAGAAGAAAATTGGAAGTGATTACAGGAAAATCCAATTTCTACAAAAGGATTTCCACTACTATCCCTAACGCGGGTTGTAAGTTGTAAGTTTTGAGTGATAAGTTATAATTTATAAGACATAAGATTTAAGACTTACAGGAATAGAAGTAGAAGTTAAAATATCCACTTGAGGGAAATAGGGGCTTTTCGATTTATGAGTTGTAAGTTATAAAGGAAGCTTCCTTTTTATTAAGAAGAAGCTTCTTGTTGGATGAAAGCAAGCTTCTTTTTTTATAAAACATAGTCTGGAGATGCGTAAAGCTTACAGCGTTCAGCCTAAAGCGCGACGTATAACCACAA
>NZ_JAOCDJ010000040.1:0-21300 GCF_029840885.1 Empedobacter sp. GD03861 | reverse complement strand
ATGACGTACCCACAGGTTTCACGTAAAAAAAAACAAAAACCTCGCTAAAAAAGGTTTAAACGAGGTCATATATTCTGTTTTTACTGTAAATTGGAGTTGTGCAACAGTTACACATGTTACATGCTGGCGCTTTTATAGAAATCTAATTTGTAAGTTCAATTTGAAATAAAGTTTATCATTTTCTTTATAAATACTTCCGAAATCGTGTCTCGAGCTACTTGCAGTTTCAAACTTTGTATTTGAATAAAGATAATCTTCAAACTCGTTTCGGTTATAAATATGATAACACAAAACTTCGCCATCTTCTTTTACAACTAGATATCCTCCAGTTGCATCAAGTTGTCCAGTCCAAACTTTTGATGGCATCATCCCAAGTGCAATATCCGTTATAAATCGTTTGAATTTATATTTGTAAAAAGGATGATTATTCTCTAAATCAAAGTTCAAAGGATTTGTTTCTGTAACACAATTTATTAGTTCGATGCTTTTTGATAAGCTGGAAGTAAAGAATTTTTTAAGTGTTTCCGAAACGATTTTTGGTAATGCAGAATCAATTAAAATTAAATTATTTCCAAAAATTGAACTTTCGGTTTTAATAAAACTCAAAGAACCACCTAATGAATAAATTTCTTCAATTCTATCTTTGATTTTACTTCTTGTATCAATTGAATTTATCGAATTAATTTGTTCTTCAGATAAATTTATGTTTTTGATTTCGTATATGAAATTAGTAGTTTTTCCAGCATTTAATAAAGTAGAAGCTCCACCTAATTGTGATTTTATACTAAAACCTAATTCGGGATTCGTTCCAGTTCTTTGGTCGTGAATAACAATTTTAATATCGCTTTTTACTGAAGATTTAGCTTTAATTGATTGACTTTGGTATGAATTAATAAATGCTTCAATTTCAGGAATTGAAAAAGTAGCATTTGTTTTTTCTTTTAATTTTTGTAAGAGCAAACTTGCATTTTCTTGAAAATTTGAGATTGAAATTCTAAATTCTTCTTCTTCTTTTTTAATTAAAACAATATCATTTTCATATGAAAACTCGAAAGTTCCATTTGACTCATCTCTTAAAACTTTAATAATTGGAAATATTAATGATTCAATTTTATTTAAATCACTATCTCCAGCAAATAATTGTTTATCAGCAATAATTTTAAGAAGCGCATAAACTTCGCTCCATTCCCCTTTATTTCCAGTTATCATTTAGTTTTCAGCATTAGTTTAATAATTTCGTTAGCAGTTGCTTGAATAGCTGGTACGGCAACGGAGTTGCCGAACTGCTTGTAAGCTGATGCGTCAGCAACTGGAATGATATAATTATCTGGAAAACCTTGTAATCTAGCCCATTCTCTTGGAGTCATTTTACGGATGCCTTCACGATTTACTTCTCCTTTGATTTTTGTTGTCGGAGTGAAATCAGTAATTCTATGGTCTAAAACTAAATTTCTTTCACGTCCCATTCCTCCACAAACAACAGCGTTTGCTGTTTGATTATCTTTGATAATCTCGTAACCAAAACCATTTCCTTTGTTTTCGTGTCTTGCTTTATGATTAACAAGCGTTTGAAGATATTGAGTTGATAAATAATATTTAGTTTCAACAACATTCTCTTCTTTCACGTCTGCGAAAGTTGCATTTTGATTCGTTGGTTTTGGGTAATTGAAATTATCAACGCACGAATCTGGATGAAAACCAACAATATAGATACGTTCTCTATTTTGTGGAACGCCAAAATCTTTAGCATTAACGATTTGAGGTTCTGGAACAAAATACCCTAAATCGTTTCGTAAAACATTTAAAATTGTTTCTAAAGTTTTCCCTTTATCGTGGCTTCTAAGACCTTTTACATTTTCTAAAAAAAATGCTTTTGGTTGTTTTAGTTTGATAATTTCAGCTACATCGAAAAATAATGTTCCTCTTGTATCTTCAAATCCTCCACGTTTACCAGCAATTGAAAACGCTTGACAAGGAAAACCTGCGCAAAGGACATCGAATCTGTCTGGAATATATTGTTTAGTTTCTTCTTTTGTAATATCACCAAATGGAGTTTCACCAAAATTAGCACGATATGTTTTTTGTGCTTGTTTATCCCATTCGCTTGTAAAAACACATTTCCCTCCGAGATTTTGTAATGCTAATCGGAAACCTCCAATTCCAGCAAATAAATCTATAAACTTGAATTTGGGATTTTCTATAGGTTGAAATGGAACATTTTCATTGTTGAAAAGCTCTAATTGAAAATTACTTTCAGTTACATAATTTGCGTAATCTTCAGAAACGTAATTTTTTAAAATTTCGTTGGTATATTCGATTGCATCACTTTTATAAAATTGTGACACTCCGTTTTTATTGTTATGAAGATAATGGGTTATCACAGCATCTTTAACATCAAAGTCAACGATAGGATTTTTTCTATCGTTTCTAATTTTCTCAAGTGATATTTTTTCCAAAACTTTCATTAATTCAATTTCTCTATAATTGATTGCAATTTACAAAAAATAACCGATGATTTTCAGATTAGGGATTTATGCGCAAAGTTTGGATGCGCTTGCATGTAACGTTCTGGATATTGGTGATGCAGGGAAAATCGAAGCCGAAACTTTCAATTTTGCACTGAGGCTAGACAAAACGAATTTTATGAGTTGAATTTATATCGTTTTGGAGGTGATAGAAGTAGAAACATTGAATTTAGCACTTTAGCCTCTCCTTTGGCAATATCTTGTTATCTAAAGTTTTTAATATTTTAGAAAGGTAAATCATCATCATCTGGTTCACTTTGAATCAGTGACTTATCAAATTTAAATTCTAATTGATCTTGGTTTTCCAAAATCCAATTTTCACCTGATTCACTTAATTTACATGCAATATACTCTTGTCCATTATTCCATTCATCTTGATACATAAATGTTTCAATTAGTTTCATTTTTTCAAGCGTTCTTATCCCAACACTCGTCGCAATGTCAGTATATCCCGATTTATTCATTTGAGATTTTAGATTGTATACAGAAATTGAATCGTTCTTGGATATTGTACTCTCTGTAATAAGTATTAGCAAAGCTAGTTCGTGACTTTTTAGTCCTTTTACTTCTTGAAGAGGAATTTGTTGTAGTGTTTCTACTGCCTTATTCTTATGTTCTGTAGCTTTAATTTTAGCAGTTATTCTTTTAGCCAAGTCAGTAAAATCACTTGGTGAACCAGTTTTATATGTTATTATAAATCTGTGTTGAATGTCAAATGGAAATTTGCCAGCTCTTTCTTCAGAGCAAACCATGATAATATTTTTACCACAAGCAAAGGCATACCCTAATTCATACCATACATTTGGATTATCTGTAGAAATTTCTGCAAAACAAAAATCACATTCTCGTATTTTAGTCTCTATATTTTCAATTGGGATTGTTACACTATTATCTTTATCAACTCTATAAGCTTCATATCCTGCTTCCTTAATTGCAGGTTCAAAAATATCTTTATATCTTTTATCAAATTTATCTCCATCAAATGGCTGGATTACAAAACATGTTTTCATTTGTGTGGTTGTTTTTATAAATTGCTGGTATAATTTTTTTTACGAAACTACTATAGCATTAGCTTCGTATAAATAACAAATATATAAATTAATCTAATTTATAACCATTATTGTATAAACAAACAAAGACTTCTAATAGAAGCCCTTTCTTTAATTAATTTAATGTGTTTACGTATAAATAAAAAACTCAGGTGAACTTTTAACCTAAAATCTAAAACCTGAGTAATAAATGAACGTCATGCCTATGACTTATATTCATTTCGAATTTAAGATTTTTATTTTAAACTAACCGTTTTTTTAATTATTTAATATCTTTTACTTTTTTCACAAACTCCTCGTAAGTTTCAGATTTTTCATTGTCCCAGTTTGTTGGTTCTATTAAATCATAAATACTTACTCTTAGTAATTTTGCAATCTCAATTAGTTCTTCTAGAGAAGGTTGTCTTTTATTATTTCTCCATAATGAAATAGTAGATTCAGACTTACCAATAAATTTTGCTATGACTCTATTTTGAATTTTTTTCTCTGTAAATACAATATCTAGTCTATTTATTTTCATAATAATAAAAACTTTTTAATAAAAGTTTTGCGTTTAACGTAAAACTTTATATATTTGTTATAATAATTAAGCGACATAAAACATTAGCTAAGTTTATCTTAGCTCAATAATGTCTCTCATGAAAGAAAACCGCTAAATTCCACATGAGATGATATGGGTTCGCCAACTTCTATTAGATTTTACTATTTTTGTAATATATCTAATAGGGCGAACTTCATGTAAATCTTTGTGGAACTATAACGAAAGTTATAGTGGTTCTTAGCGGTACCTCTTTCAAAGTATTGAAGTTCGTCCTTATTTCTTCTATACTTTATTGAAAGACAATCGCTCTTAAAACCCAACACAAAATGAGAACGAAACAATTCATTCGTAAAAAACCGCCAGACAAAGTCTGATTGTTTTTTCAATTCTTTTAAAGAACAATTCTCCGTTTTTATAACGTTTTTAAAACACGGATCGTAAAGCAAAGGGCTATCCTTTCTTTACACACTCTCTATCAGAGCCTCGGTAAGGAGACTTTGACAGTAACTGTTATACTCTTTTTTTTCGCACATTAAAAGTAAATCCTTTATTGCCATTTTCCAAATTTATTGGGGTTCTGCTACCTTATTATTAGTATTGAGATGTTAGAATTTAGTATTAAGAGGATTCAATTATGTACAGATTAGATTTCTCGAAATGACAGAATATTAGAGAAATAATGTGTTAAAAAGAGTTAAAATCCTGTATCGGTGTATATCGAAAATGACACTTTTCTGTATCGGTTGTGTATCCGCGCTGTATCCATTCTGTATCCATTGTATATGCGTTCCGTATGGTTTGTTCGTGGTTCGTGTATCGGAAGGGATAAGATTTTTGATTTACGAGGTGGGATTTAGGATGTAAAATGTACAGATTAGATTTTAGATTCGAGATTCGAGACGCGAAATTCGAAATTCGAGGTGCGGGATTTGAGAATTTATATGACAATGAATTTGAATATTGAATAAGAATAAAAACGTAAAACGTTAAGCGTAAAACTTATAACGTAAAAATAAACCTCTTTCCCTAAAACAAAGTTGGCGCGATGTACTGGAAAAGGAGTGGCTTTTAAAACTAATGTTGAATTAAAAACTTATGTAAAATTATGAAAGAGTAAACAGATTCACACTCTATCCCCCGAAGACAACACAATAAGAAAGTAAATGATCTTCATAAAGTAATTAGTGTTAATTATTAGTTTTCATTTATTAATGTATTTTTTAAAACCTGTTGGAGGGGGATATTTTAGGAGGAATATAGGATAAACAGGCACGAATGCGCGCGCGCGTGATAATAGAGATGAGGTTCTGAACATAATTACGATAATAAGAAGATAATTTGTAGTTCATTATTTTATTACTTTCATTTTTTTTCTTGATAAAAAAAACGAAACAAAAAAAATCAAGTCTATGCTTACAAGTCGGTCAATAACGGCTACTCGCTAAATGCTTTAGAACATTCGCATATGAAATGCGAACATAAATCATTTTTAACGCTCTTTACGCCGAATTGACACTCGACTTTTCAGCAAGGACGGTTTCTAAATTCTTTGGTAAAAGTGAATTTGAGTATATAAATAAGAGTTAAAAATCCGACGATTTAGAATCGAAATGACAACGAATTTGAGTATTGAAAAAGGATGAAAAACCGGCATTAAAACTCTCACGTTAAGAAAATGGTTGAATGTAACGTTAAAAAGGTTTTAGCCCGCAGGGTTTGTAAAATCTTTAGTGGAATGAGAACATTTTTAGTAGAGAGGTTTACAGCCAAGAGTTTTTTGATTACTTTTTTGCTCATTTCCCCGTAGGGCATATGAATTCCGATAATTAAAATAGATAAGCTATGAATAAAAAAGTGATAGAAAGAATTTTACATTCATTTTTTCCTTGATGAGAAAACATTTGAAATTAAAAGGAGAAGCTCCAGTGGAGCTTAGGTAAAATTGTTACAAGTTGATTAATAATTATATGTTCATTTTTTCCTTGATGAAAAAACGAACCAAAAAAATCAAGTCTGTGCTTACAAGTCGGTCAATAACGGCTATTCGCTAAATGCTTTAGAACATTCGCATATGAAATGCGAACATAAATCATTTTTAACGCTCTTTACGCCGAATTGACACTCGACTTTTCAGCAATGACGGTTTATAAATTCATTGTTAAAAAAGGATTTGAATGTTTAAATAGGATTAAAAAAATGTCATATGATTTGGAGGCGAGTGTCAAAAAGTTGAAGTAAATGGTTAAAATGTTTTACTGTTTGCGTAGCAAATGATTTAAAACATTGAATGGCTGAAACTTATTTTGACCGTCGAAAATCAAAGACAAGTCTTTTTTCGTTAGTTTTTTTGACGAAAAAAAGTGACAAAAGATTTCTCGATACCTCGAAATGACATATTAGATGCGATTCTGAGACAAGCCCAGAATGACAAAATTTGTTATTAAAAAGTGGATTTGAATATAAATAAGAATAAAAACGTAAAACGTTAAGCGTAGACCGTAAAACGTAAAAAAAAACAAAAACCCCTTTCCCAAAAACAAAGTTGGCGCGATGTACTGGAAAAGGAGTGGATTTTAAAACTAATGTTGAATTTTAAAAAACTTATGTAAAATTATGAAAATATTTTACTTTAAACTCAATAGGCATATAATAAGTGTGCTATTGGGATTGGTTTGTGCTACACCCCTATTTGCACAAACAGGAAAAACCGTGACTGGAACGGTGAAAGATCATAACCATTTGCTCTCTGGCGTGGTAGTAACAGAAGAAGGTACACAGAATAGTGTGCGAACTGATGCGAATGGATACTATTCGTTGACCTTGCAACATGATGATGCTAAACTAATTTTTGAGCAATTGGATTTCCCTATTCGTGAAGAAGAGGTACTGAATAGAAGCGTGATAAATGTAAGTTTCATAAAAGAAGACGGGATTCAGCTAAAAGATGTAGTGATAAATGCAGGGTACTATGCTGTAAAGGACAAAGAACGTACAGGGTCTATAGCACGTGTAACGGCTAAGGAAATAGAGAATCAGCCCGTGAATTCTGTTTTAGATGCTTTGCAAGGTCGTGTTCCTGGTTTAGAGATTACACCAACTTCTGGAGTGGCTGGAGGTGGTTATACCATTCGGATAAGGGGTCAAAATAGTATTGCTGCAGGGAATAATCCTCTATTTATAGTAGATGGTGTTCCATTTGACACCAATTCGATGGGAGATAATATAACAAGTGGAGGATTATTCTTGTATTCATCTATAAATCCTTTAAATTATATCGATCCTCAATCCATCGAATCTATCGAAGTTTTAAAAGATGCTGATGCAACCGCTATTTATGGATCTCGTGGAGCTAATGGTGTCCTATTGATTACCACTAAGAAGGGCAAAGCGAAGAAAACAAGTATTTCTATAGATGCGTCTACCACTGTTATTAATGCAACGAAGCTTCCTAAATTACTTACTACCGAACAACATCTAGAAATAAGGAAAAAAGCCTTTGCGAACGATGGTGTAACGACGTATCCTACGACAGCCTACGACATAAATGGAACATGGGATCAGACCCGATATACGGATTGGCAAAAACTACTTATTGGGAATACAGCTTTCAATCACAACATTCGCACGTCTATAAACGGTGGAAATGAGCAAACTAATTTTATGATAGGTGCTAATGTAATGAAAGAAACTTCTGTTTTCTATGGTGATTATGCCTACAATAAATTGAGCTTTTTTTCGACACTAAACCATAAAACAGCGAATAACAAACTAAAATTGCAATGGACCACTAATTATGGACAAGATAAAAACTATTTGCCTACACAAGATTTGACAAGAATTGCAAGAACGCTTGTTCCAAATGCACCACGGTTGTTTAATGAAGATGGTAGCTTAAATTGGGAAAACAATACTTGGACAAACCCACTTGCAGCACTCAATGCCAGTTACCGCAATAATACACGTAATCTAAATACAAATCTGAATACAAGTTATCAGTTGATGGATAATATTGTTTTACGATCTAATGTAGGGTACAATCGATCAGATTTAGATGATAGTCAACTTAATCCACACACCATTCGCAATCCTGCTTTTGGTGCTACAAGTCTACAATCATCTAACATGACTAAAAATTCTGGTCAACATGAAGGATGGCTAATAGAACCCCAATTGGATGCCAATTTTAATTTAACTGCTTCGAGTAAACTAAGCGTATTAATTGGTGGGACTTTAAATAGTCAGACAACAACAAAATTAGTGATACTCGCTGATGGCTTTACAGATAATAAACTAATAAATGTATTAAGCGCAGCTAAAGATGTGATGATATATAAAGATACTGAAGAGCAATATAAATATGCTGCTCTGTATGGAAGGGTAAATTATAATCTACACGAAAAATACTTTTTCAACTTGACAGGACGACGAGATGGATCGAGCCGATTTGGTCCTAATCATCGGTTTTCTAATTTTGGTGCAGTTGGTGCAGCTTGGATGTTTTCCAAAGAAAGTTTTCTACGTGACGTATCATGGTTAAGTTTTGGGAAATTGAGAGGAAGCTATGGGGTAACAGGAAATGATCAAATTGGAGATTATCAATACCTAAATACCTATAACATCAGTCAAAATGGATATGATGGGAATATACTATTGACAACAGCACGTTTGTATAATCCTGATTTTTCGTGGGAGAAAAATAAAAAGTTGGAATTTGCTTTAGAAACAGCATTCCTAAAAAATAGAATTAACCTAACGCTGAATTATTATCAAAACCGATCAAATAACCAATTAGTTGGCTATAGTTTACCTGCTATAACTGGTTTTACGTCTATACAAGCGAATTTGAATGCAGTTGTAGAAAATAAAGGTTGGGAAATGGATTTGCAAGTTGTTCCTATAAAATCGGCTAAATTCAACTGGTCAACTTCGTTTAATCTTACTATTCCTAAAAATAGATTGGTGGCATTTGAAGGTTTAGAAAATACGTCCTACGCTAATTCCTATGTGATTGGAAAATCATTAAACAGCAAGAAAATATATCATTTTGAAGGCATTAATCCAACAACTGGCTTGTATGAGTTTACTGATTATAATGGAGATGGTAAGATAACCGCCATAGAAGATAAACAACAAGTTGTATCACTAGATCCTTCTTTTTATGGTGGATTCTTCAACTCTATTTCTTATGAGAACTTTAATATAGATATCTTTTTTCAGTTTTCTAAGAAAAAAGGATTTAATGAATTCTATAATTATGCTATGCCTGGCACAATGAGTAATCAGCCTCTATCTGTGGTGAATGGGAATTTACAAAATTACTCAAGTGGCTCAAATTCTAATGCAACTCTTGCATATTCTAATTATATTAACAGTGATGCAATCGTAACTGATACTTCTTTTATTCGGTTGAAAAACGTTTCATTGTCTTATAAACTTCCTCTAAGTAAAAATCAATCCAATCAATATGTGATTTATGCGCAAGGTCAAAACCTATGGACATGGAGTAAGTATAAATACGGTGATCCAGAGCAGACAACTGGTTTTCTTCCTCCTTTGAGAAGAGTTTCGATAGGGTTTAAAGCTAATTTTTAATCACACAATTATGATAAAATATCAAAACATAGTAAGCTATTCTTTATTCGTTTTCCTAATAGGAAATACGATGATAAGTTGTGAGAATTTTGTGGAATTAGATTCTCCAAAAGGACAATTGAACCAAACAGATGTATTTGAAACAAACCAAACGGCACAAGCCGCCGTTACTACTTTATATGCACTTTTACGTGATAACAGCTTAATTGCTGGTAACTTATCTAGTGCTGGTTTTTACATGGGAATATATTCAGACGAGCTGGATAGTTATGCTGCTCCTAATAGTGTTGCAGATTTATTTTATAGACATCAAATTATTCCTACAAATGACGGTGTAAAAGGGATTTGGACAAGTTCATATAAATTAATATACGAATGCAATGCGGTAATAGAAGGTGTAGAAAAATCAAAAGGATTGACAAAAGAGCAAAAGAAACAATACAAAGCTGAGGCACTATTTATCCGTTCGTTAGCATCCTTTTATTTAACTAACTTATTTGGAGATATTCCATTTATTACCACAACAGATTATACCATTAATCAGAAGAGTTCAAAAACAAGTCATCAAAATGTACTTCTTAAAATTGAAGAAGATCTTATTGAATCTAAACAACAATTAGGTGAGCTTACGTCAGTTACAAGCAATCTTAGGGCGAACAAATATATCATTACTGCATTATTAGCACGTCTATACATCTACCAAGAGAAATGGGAAAAAGCTGAAATTGAGTCGTCTGAACTTATCAATTCTGGAAAATTTCAGTTAGAGAATGACTTAAATAAAGAGTTTTTGAAAGAAAGTCGTTCTACACTATTCCAATTAAAAGCTAAAGCTGAAGGTGGAAATTCTAATGAAGGTGGTATATACATTTTTGAGGCTGGTCCTCCTCCTAATGCATCTTTATCCCCTCAACTATTTGAATCTTTTGAGCCAACTGATTTGAGAAAACAACAATGGACAAAACAAATTACTACTAATGGGAAAAATTGGGTAATGCCCTTCAAATACAAAGAGAAGTATGTGACAACAACAAGTAAAGAATATACCATTGTTTTTAGACTTGCTGAACAGGTTTTAATTCGAGCTGAAGCACGAATGAGATTAGGCAACTTGAATGGAGCAAAAGGGGATATAAATAGTATTCGAAATAGAGCTGGATTAACACCTATCACAACTTCATCTTCTCAAGATATTTTTGAAGCTATTATAACGGAACGTCAACATGAATTGTTTACAGAACATGGTCATCGTTGGTTTGATTTGAAACGATGGAAATTGGCAGATCAAGTTTTAAGTCCCATAAAAGCAAATTGGAAAGCAACTGATGTATTATTACCAATTCCAGAGGCCGAACTCTTAATTAATCCAAATCTATTACCACAAAACCAAGGCTATTAAGAAGTTGTACTACAAATACAACTTCACAAAAAGGCATTCATACAAACATCACAATTAGTACCAATGGAAAAAATAAGTAATATAATATTCCTCATCCTATTGGGATTGATTCTCTCGACCTACGACGTCTTTGGTCAAGAGATAAATAAGAAAAAATATACTCACGATTTAGACAGTATATGGTCTACTAATACTACAATTCGTAATATAAGTGCTAACGGAAATTGGATTGAAACCTCTGAATCATTTTTAGGTAAGAATATCATTCGATTAATTCATTCTTCTACTTCTAAAACCATAGAAAGAAAAAATACAAAAAAGAGTTTGTTTTCTAATAACGAACATTTTGCAATCCTTTTAAGTGAAAGCAAACTTGAAATAATCGATTTAAGAAATTCGAAAAGCGTTCTTGTTTTGAATAAACCAATTAAAAAAGTAGAATTTGATGCAACCAATCAACAGCTTGCCTATTTAACAACTGATGATGTTTTGACATTATTCGATACCAGATCAGAAAAATTTGTTACAAAGCATAATGTTTCCAGCTTTAGTTGGAGCCCTGCTTCATCTACATTGGCAATTCTTTCTAAGGATGGTAAAACAGTCAGTTTTTATACCTCAAAATTAGAGGCTATTGATCAGCTATCAAGTGATACAGGTACGTACATTTTTAATGATCGATCTCCTCTAAATAATTGGAGTAAAAATGGACAGTATTTTTCATTTCTTGAAAAAGAAAATGAAAAGATAAAAATAGTTCGTTACGCATTTCAAACAAAAAGGCTGAATTTCATCAATGTAGAAAATTGGTTGAAAATAAATCCTTCTCATTATTTTATGGATGAATCTGTTCGTGTTTTAACGGATGGACAATTTATTGAATTTCAACTAAATGAAAAAAGTACCGAAGATTCTTTAAAAGGAATTGAAAAGTGGTCTACCAATGATACGTGGGATTACCTCAAAGATAAAAGAATAAAAATACAGGATGCGTATAAACGATTAATTTGGTCTGTAGATGAGTACAATACTGTTATGGAAATAAAAGGAAAACAATTTTCTATTGATCGTAATGTCCCTTTTGCTTTGACAATTGATAGAAAACAGTATGAACCACAATATAGATATTTTGAGATTGCAGATGTTTATTTAAATGATTATCAATCAAAAAAATCATATAAAATAATCGATAGTCTGTATACCAACCCTAATTTTATTTCTGTTTCACCAAATGGGGAGTACATTGCTTATTTTAAAACAAAACATTGGAATTTGTATGATGTAAAAAAGCAAACACATAAGAAGCTAACAACAGTTCTTTCTCAAGTTTTTTATGATAGAACTAAAGCAGAAACTGACAAACCGCCTTTTGATCAGCCCTATTGGTCAGAGGATGGAAAATCTATTCTACTAACGTCAACCTATGATTTGTGGCAGTTTAGTATAGATAAAAATGAAGTAAAGCAAATTACCTTTGGAGAACAAAAAGAAGAACACAATCGTTTGGCATCTATCAATTTAACGAACTCATCAAATCGTAGTATTGACATGAATAAACCACTGATCATTAAACTCCATAAAGATGATCAGTCGCATGGAATAGCGTTCTTAAAAAAGGGAAAAGTGATACATTCTTTTAGAACTGATGCCGAAATCAATCAAATTTACAGTGATAGCAACAAAAATAAATTGTATTATAGAAAAGCAAAATACAATGAATCACCCTCTATTCATGAACTTTCCACTAATCATACAACGCGTCTTGTTTACCAAAGCAACTCTAAGCTAAGTGAATACGACTTAGGTTTTTCTAAAAATATAAACTATACATCTATAAATGGAAACGTGATGAATGGGGCTCTTTTATACCCTTCTCAGTACGATTCAACTAAAACATATCCTATGGTTGTGTACATTTATGAAAAGAATTCGTTTAAAGTCAATGAATTTACTTTACCATCTAAAAATTCACCTATCGGATTTAATTTCATGAACTATGTAGTAGATGGCTATTTTGTTTTGTTACCCGATATAGAATATGAAATTGGAAACCCGGGTTATTCAGCTTTAGTCAGTGTAGAAAATGCGGTAAAAAAAGCTGTAGAACTATCGACAATTGATCAAAAAAGAATTGGTTTAATTGGACATTCATTTGGTGGGTATGAAACAGCCTTTATTTCTACACAATCAACATTTTTCAAAACAACAGTTGTTGGTTCAGCTATAACCGATTTGATTAGTTATTACCATGATTATAATATAGATAATCAGTCAGATCAATTATGGCGATTAGAAAATTACCAATTAAGAATGGGTGATAGTTTATATAATTTAAAAGATAAATATTACAAAAACTCGCCTCTTTATCATATAGAAGAATTACAAATACCAGTTTTAATATGGACAGGCAAAGAAGACTATAATGTAAATTGGTACCAAAGTGTGTATTTTTTTATGGGAATAAAACGATTAGGAAAAAAAGCCGAATTACTTTTATTTGATCATGAAGGACATACCTTAAAAAATAAAACCAATCAACAATTTTTATCCAATAAAATAAAAAATTGGTTTGATACGTATTTAAAATAAAAGAACGGAGCATGATGCTCCGTTCCTATTTAAATTAGACTTAAATATTTATTGACGATATAACGGAATACTACACGAAGTTTCTGATAAATCTCTCAATTCAAAAACATCTTTTTCAATTCCATTTTCGTTCACAGTACAAGGTAATCCAATTGTTGCTGAACAATCAACTTTTACGTCATCACAATGATTTGTTGCAGAATTGTAAATATATCCTGTCATCGCTTCTTCTTCACTATTTTGAGAAGATTTACTTTCAGTGGCAAATGCAAAAGCAACAGCCATCATTCCTACCCCAATTGGTAGCGCTTTTTTTAGAAAATTTGTTTTCATCTTGTATAATTTTAATGTGGTGACTTACTCTATTGTACAGGTTTTCGGTCATCCCCTGCGTTGCGCAACGATTTATTTTCTTTTGTTATAGATATAAAGTTCATGATCTACAATTGCAAATATTTTGTTTTTGTAAATAGTGAAATTTCTTAGTTGATTTTTAGGCGAATGGTAGAGGTAAAAGCTATGGGTATAGGTTTTGTTCACCAAATCATATTCATCTATAATACTTGCCCCTTCTATTTTTTGTTCGAAATTGCCTAATCGATCAGTCGATATATAGAGTTGATTACCATAAGTAGAGGCTAATTTGTTTACAAGTAAGGTTTGTGGTCCTAGCTTATATTGTTGTGTTTTTTTATAATAGGCTACATCGATCTGAACTTTAGAAATAGTATCAATGGTATTTCCTGTTTTCATTTCAGCTAATTCAGCTTCAAATTCGAGGTACTGATTCTTGTAGTAATAGACGTAAATAAACTTTTCTAATTGAGAATTCCATAAGAATGTGCCGTCCGACTCAAATGTACCATCAAGTTGTTTTTCTAGACTGCCATAGTTAAGCTGAAGTTGATGCTCTGATAACAATCCCAACACATTTGCCTTTACTTTGGTACTATAAGTTGCTATCCCAAACTTAGAAGAATCTGCGACCACAAATTGATTATAAAACACATCTCCTTTAGAAATGGTCTTTGCTTTCCAATCGTCAATTTTACCCCGAAGTAAAATACCGACGGAACCGTCTCCTAAATAAAAATAAGGTGTTTGTACATAAGCAATCACTCTTTTATAAGGCAACTTATATTGATCAATTTCTAGTTTTATATCCTTCATTTGATTAGCGAGATAATCATACCTTTTAAGAAATAAAGGTGTTTCTGTATTGGCTAAATAGAGATGACAACTATCAATTCCTGCTATATAATAACCAGTTGATTCTAAATTGAGTGTAGTTAGTTTTTCTGCCAAATGCGGAATGTATTTACGCGTAAACGCATTGTTATACTGAGATTTTTGTTCAGATAAACCATATAAAATGGTAACACTAACAATTCCAATTAAAATAAGAAAGAATTGTTGAATGATATAACGTTTCCATCTTTGAGTATTGTTTGCTATCCTAATGCCAATTAAAGCTAATCCTACAAAGACACCATTAAAAATCAAATGTTCCGTCCATCCCATCTTTTCTAAAACTCCACCACAAGAACAAGGCGTAAATGCCGTGAAATGTAGAATAATTACAATATAGGTGGTGAACATCACCATTAAGAAAAGTGAAATCTGTAAAGCGAATGATCGGAATCGCTCAAACACCAAAAGAACAGCTGTTGCAAGTTCTATGGCAATAATACCATACGAAATAGGAATCGCATAACTGGCTAATAAAGGCGATTGTCCTAATTGCGTTTGAAAAGTTTCAAAATCCATCAGTTTGCTCACCGCCGCATAAATAAACAACACAATAAATAGGTAGCAGATGAGTGATTGGATAAAAGGAAAATATTTTCTCATCTTAATGTGTTTTAAGGTTTAAAGTGAACTACTCACCTCCTTCTTCAGTACGTTTGATGTAAGGATCTTTATCTTTTGGTGGATCAGCTTCTTCTTGAATAGAATCAGCAGTAACGATACTATCCAATTCTATATGTAAATCTGATTCGCGTTTTTGTTCTACAACAGATAAACCATCTGATCTTAATTGTGGAGCTTCCTCCTCCTCTATACATTGATAAAATAGGAAACTAATGATGCTAATGAATAAATAAGTTTTTGTTTTCATAGTCGTGTTTTTTAGGATTATTTATATTCTTAGCTTAAAATTAGAAGGCATAATGATTAAAACAATAAAGAAGCACGTCAAAAACATAAAGACTATGTTGATTTTATAAAAGTGTCACCTGTAATCGTTTATATTATTAATAAACAATAAATTACCAAATGTTAATTTTTTAATTTACTATGAAAAAAATATCCTAACACGCTGTATAAATGTGTGAAATTTATAAATTCATACATTTCATGGAGTAATCGATTAGTGATTTGTGGTAATTTACAAACGTAATTCAATTAAAATAAGTAACTTACATGAAAATCTACTACTGTTTTCATCTAAAAAAACAATGCTTATGAAAACATCTATACCCCTTCTAATTGGATTTTTATGGCTTATTTTCAACATCGAAAATGTCTATGCAATTGATCAACTAAGCACACAAACAAATGACTTTCTAGTTCAGAGAATTGATTCATTTCAAACCGATAAGAACAATCCCGAAGTTTGGAAGTACATTAATGCTTATATCTTAAAGGCTAAGATTAGCAATGATGGCGAAACTTTATTCTATGGCTATAAAGAAGCTATTTACTATACACAGGATTATTCAACCAAATTAAAATATGCTGATAGTGCGATAGTTGTTGCTCAACAGACAAGGAATAATGATTTGATTGTTCAAAGTTTTCTTTCGAAAGGATTGGTTCATTATCAGTTCAAGAAATTTCAACCAGCCTTAAAAAATTACTTATTGGCTGAAAAGAAACTGAACAAGAAATCATCCACCTACTTAACATATAAAGTCCTTTTTAATGTTGCTTTAATTAAATTTCAATTAAAACAGTTTGAGGAGTCTCATGATCTATTTGCGAAATGCTCTTCTTATTTTAAAAAAAATAGTTCGGATATCAATCACCAAGCTTATTATTTAAATAGCCTTTATTATTCCGTTCAAATTTTACAGGCTCAACATAAATACACCGAAGCTAATCAACTTAATCATAAAGGCTTGAAATTGAGTCAAGATTCGCAAAACGACTATTTTATTCATTATTTTACTTATTTAAAAGGAATTCAGTTCTATTTAGAAAAAGAGTATCAACAGTCTATAACCACGCTAAAAAATGAATTAGATCATTTGAAAAGTCACCACGATTCTAATACACTGAGTTTGGCTTATTTTTATATTGGTAAATCTTACGAGGCAATAAATGAAGTACAAAAAGCAATTATATATTTTGAAAAAATAGATCAACTTTTTAATGAATATGATTTTTTGGATAGCGATGTTCGTGCTGCTTACGATGCCTTAATCCATAATTCTGAAAATAATCGTAATTACCCAAATCAATTGTATTATATCAATCAGTTACTAAAACTAGATCATTTGACTCAGCAAAATACAGTAAAGCTATCTCCCGTTCTCCAAAAAGAATATGATGAAAAAGAACTATTGAAGTTGAAGAAAAATGTTGAATTCAAAATCATCTTCTACCCTATTTTGATAGGTTTTGTGATCATTTTATGTTCAATCGGGGTATTGTATAGTTACAAACGTTTTTTCAAACAGCTTACGATAGATAAAAAGAAAGTAAAAGAACCTCCCGTTATTGAGATTCCTACTGAAGTTGTAAATCATATTTTGAATAAACTGGATGATTTTGAAATAAATCACTTATTTGTACAGAAAACTTTAACCTTAGCTCAATTAGCAAAATCATTTAAAACCAATTCTGCATATTTATCAAAGATTATTAATTCAGAAAAAGGAACTAATTTTTCAAATTACATCAATCAACTTCGAATAAATTATGTTCTTCATCTCCTAATGGATTCAGATCAGTATCATCAACATTCAATTGGTGATTTAGCAGAATTAGTAGGTTTTTCATCTTCTCGTCAATTTTCGAATGTATTCTTTCAAGTAACCTCATTTCGCCCTTATGAATATATAAAACAATTGAAATTCAATTTGAACAAAGACGATTAATAAGAAAAGACATTTCGATACTTCGGTAGACTCTCAAACCGAGGTTCAGTACATTCAAAAAGATAGTAAATACCGTCACTTCGAGTGATTTTTGAAATGTAATGTAGAAAATTGTATCGAGAAGTTAGACATTTTAAAACAATTTTCGTCTTATTCTTCGACATAATCAATGTGACAAAATTCTTTATTAAAAGTGAATTTGAATATTGAAAAAGGATGAAAAAACCGACGATTTAGAATCGAAATGATAACGAATTTTAATAATGAAAAAGGGCGTAGAAACTGGCATTAAAACTCACACGTTAAGAAAATGGTTGAATGCAAAGTTAAAAAGATTTTAGCCCGTAGGGTTTGTAAAATCTTTAGTGGAATGAAAACATTTTTAGTAGAGAGGTTTACGGCCTTGACTTTTTGGTTACTTTTTAGTCAAGTAAAAAGTGACATCAAAGAAAATGAATACCTGAGCCACTCCGTGGCTCCTCCTCTTAATCTCAAATTTTTAATTTCAAATGTTTTTTTGGATGAGTTTCCCCGAAGGGCATATGAATACCAATAATTAAAATAAACAGGAAATGAATAAAAAAATGAAAGGAAGATATGACAAAAAAGAATATTCACCACATAGGTACATACAACTGACATAGAAAAGACATTTCGATACAATTTTCTTTTTCTATGAAACGAAAATTTACTCAATGTGACAACAAGAAAGAAAAAAACGTAAAACGTTAACCGTAGAACATTGACAATTCCAAATGGCAGGATACTCCCAACATCAAGGCAAGATGAAGGCAACATAGTTGCAGTAGAATGTATGTAAACGATTTTTTATATACGATGTAAAATGTATTATGTACAAATTAGATGTGAGATATTAGTATTGAGAGGGTTGTTGTACAATGTATTATGTAAAAAGTAGTATGTATTTAAGATTAAGAATGAGGTTCTGATCATAATTTACGATAATAAGAAGATAATTATTTTATTACGTTCATTTTTTGTCTTGACACAAAAACGAACCAAAAAAGTCAAGACCGCGATTTTCGACGTTCAATTACCATCTCACGCACTAAAAAGATTAAATGATTCGCATACGCTCACTAATCTTTTTTACGCTTGTTTCAATGGATTGAAACTCGTCTGCAAATCGTATGTCGACTCTAAAATCCGTTATAAAAAGTGGATTTGAATATTGAAAAAAGGATGAAAAACCGGCATTAAAACTCTCACGTTAAGAAAATGGTTGAGTGCAACGTTAAAAAGGTTTTAGCCCGTAGGGTTTGTAAAATCTTTAGTGGAATGAGAACATTTTTAGTAGAGAGGTTTACAGCCAAGAGTTTTTTGATTACTTTTTTGCTCATATAAAAGTGATAGAAAGAATTTTACATTCTTTTTTTCCTTGATGAAAAAACATTTGAAATTAAAAGGAGAAGCTCCTGTGGAGCTTAGGTAAAATTGTTACAAGTTGATTAATAATTATATGTTCATTTTTATTCATGAGTTATTATTGTTTTCAAATGAATTCATATGCCCTTCGGGGAAGTCTTGACACAAAAACGAACCAAAAAAGTCAAGTCTGTGCTTACAAGTCGGTCAATAACGACTACTCGCTAAATGCTTTAGAACATTCGCATATGAAATGCAAACATAAATCATTTTTAACGCTCGCTACGTCGAATAGACACTCGACTCTTCAGCAATAACGGTTTTTAATTCCTTATTAAAAGTGAATTTGAATATTGAAAAAGGAATTAAAAAAATCCGGCAATTTAGAATCGAAATGCAATTCAACTCTAAATTATTGGAATAAAAAAAGTTGGAGTGTTTGAGCAAAGCGAGTTGCCAACTTTATGGAAATAATTTATTTAAAATACCTGAGCCATAACATGGCTCCTCCTTTTAATTTCAAATGTTTTTTTGGATGAGCTTCCCCAAAGGGCATATGAATACCAATAATTAAAATAAACAGGAAATGAATAAAAAATGAAAGGAAGAAATGAAAATTAGAAATAAGTAGTACCTGAGCCACACCGTGGCTCCTCCTTTTAATTTCAAATTTTTAATTTCAATTTTTTTTTGGGATGAGCTTCCCCGAAGGGCATATGAATTCAATATTCGTAAAATAAAAAAGAGGATGACTTTAATAAAGATCTAAATAGAAGATTAAAATAATTACGTAAATAAATAACTGTATGATAATAATTTATAGTATTTTTATCTCAAATAATACTATAAAATTAATATTTGAACAGCGATGAATAAACTATTTATTGTAGCGATTGCTGCTACTTTGATTGTTTCTTGTAACAACAAAACAGAAGAAAAGAAAACGGATAATGTTATAGTAGATACTAATCAAAAACAAGATAACACGGTTGCTGATAATGGATTTGACATCAGCAAAATTCCATTTTCAACAGCTGATATTGGAGATTTTCCTTTCATAAATCTTCCACAAGGTTTAAAAGAAATGAACAAACCTTTGGTAAAACAATTTGACATATGTTTTTTTCCTATTAACGGTGTTATGACACCTTTTGAAGGAAAGTTGTATAAAACTTTTGTTTCACCTAAACAAGGAGAAGAATTTTCGCAACATTTCTTTGAAAAAAGTATGGCTGATTATTTACAATCTATCGGGGCTGTTAAAGTGTTTGATGGTGAAATAACCAAAGAAGAATATGAGCGTTACAATAAACAAGATCCGAATAAAGGAGGCGAAGGTGATATGGGATACGCTGGACAAAATATGAAGTTTTGGGTATTACGTACAAAAGATAAAGGAAATGTATATATACAATACCTTTCTAACAATGCAGGTGCTTCGCTTAATGTACTACAAGAAACAGACTTTAAGCAAACTATCACCAAAGTAACAGCAGACGAAATTGCTGAGGATTTGACTAAGAATGGAAAATCTATTTTATATATTAATTTTGATGTTGATCAAGCAAAAATCACGCAAGAAGGTGATGAGATTGTGACTGAAATTGCAAATGCCTTAAAGAAAGATAACACATTAAAAATATCAATTGAAGGGCATACTGATAATTCTGGCGACGCTAAGCATAACAAAAAACTATCTAATGATCGTGCAAATGCTGTAATGCAAAAACTAATTGCTTTAGGTATTGATAAAACACGTTTATCTGCTATAGGATACGGAGCCGAAAAACCATTGGTAGCAAATGATACAGAAGAAAATAAAGCTAAAAATAGACGTGTAGAGTTGGTTAAAGTAAAGTAAAATCTATATATGTTTTAATTTTATTAAACATGAAAAATATTGATACTAATCCGTAGTACATTATTAAAAAAAGTTGCTCCAAACATTATAGAAACTAAAGAACTAGATTCTATACCAAAGAATGTTTAATTCTGATGGTTCTTTAAAATCATTTAATCAAAACTAATCATAAAGAATTTTCAATTTGAATATGCATTCGTCAGTTCGAGTGATTTTTAGAAGTGAAATGAATAAAAATTGTATCGAGAACTAAGA
>NZ_JAOCDJ010000004.1:0-168138 GCF_029840885.1 Empedobacter sp. GD03861 | reverse complement strand
AACTATATTTAATTTCTAAAAGAGTATTTATGTACACAATATTACATAATTCGCGTTGCGGAAAAAGTAGAGATGCAGTAAAGGTTTTGGAAGAGTCTGGAAAAGATTTTGAAATAAGAGAATATTTGAAAGAGCCTTTGACGAAAGATGAATTGAGAACTATTTTAACAAGACTAAATCTAAAACCAATTGATATAGTAAGGACAAATGAAGAAGATTGGAAAATAAATTTTAAAGGAAAAGAACTTTCTGATGATGAAGTTTTGAATGCTTTGGTTGAATATCCAAAATTGATTCAACGTCCAATAGTGACAGATGAAAAAAGTGGAGTAGTAGGTCGTCCAAAAGAATTGGTAGAAAATTTTATTAAATAAAAATGGTTTGATAATTGTAAGTATTTCTAAGACTAAACATAAAAAGCTATGAAAATTTTAGATGCATTAACAAAAAATCAAACGGAGAAAGGAACTAAAATAGGTTTATTAACAACAGCCGCTACAACGGGAGTAACGGTAGCTAAATTTTTAGGAAAACGTTCAATATATGGAATAATTGGTGGAGTAGCCGTAACATTGGCTGCAGAATATATCCGAAAAAAATATGAAAAGAAAGTTGAAGCTGAAAACGAAACTATTTTAGAGAATAAATAAAAAAAGAGTTTTGAAAAAAACTCTTTTTTGTATTATATATTTTTGTTTTGTTCTTCTGCATCACCAACCATATTTCGAACAATTCCTGGATTCGAATGTTTTTTCTTCATTTTCAAATTCAAGAATTCGACTAAAACAGAGAAGCCCATGGCAAAATAAATGTATCCTTTCGAAATGTGTTGATCAAACCCTTCTGCTAATAACGAAACGCCGATTAATAATAAGAATGATAAAGCCAACATTTTAACCGTTGGATGATCGTTCACAAATTTAGAAACCGCACTTGCTGAAAGCATCATAACTGCAACAGCAATAATTACAGCCGCAATCATAACTTCAATATGTTCTGCCATACCAACTGCTGTAATTACAGAATCTAATGAGAAAACAATATCTAAAATTAAGATTTGTACGATAGTTCCTGCAAAAGAATGGACTTTCACTTTTCCTCCAGTTTCTTCAACACCTTCTATTTTGTGGTGAATTTCTACAGTCGATTTATAAATCAAGAATAATCCTCCGATTAATAAAATCAAATCTCGACCAGAGATTGCTAATTTTTCTAACCATTCGGTTGAAGTAATGCCAATCCATTCGCCAATATTGAATAGAGGAGTGGTAAGACTCATGACCCAACTTAATGAGAATAAAAGGATCACACGTGTAAACATGGCTAAAAATAAACCAAGCTGTTGTGCTTTCTTTTGTTGATGTGCAGGCAATTTTCCTGACAAAATAGAAATAAAAACAATATTATCAATTCCTAAAACGATTTCTAACATTGTTAATGTAAATAATGCAACTAATGCATCTGGTTGTAAAAAAATACTAAAATCCATCGATTAATTTTGAAGTTTCGAAAATACAACGAAGAATAAGAATTAAAGTTTGAGTAATAATTATTTGATGTTAATTTAACATTAAAACTTTTACAAAATTATTTACAGATTAAAGATTAAATCAATCAAATCGTTTTAACAATATAGAATTAAACTTTACTTTTGCGAAAAAGACTTAGAATGATTTCAAAAGTTCAACTTCGGTTGCAGTTTCTCGTACTTCTTTGGGGATTTACAGGAGTTTTCGGAAAATTAGTTACAATGAGTGCGTTGCCAATGGTTTGGTATCGTGTTCTTATTGGGGCTATTGCTGTTTTTATATATATGAAATTCAGAAAAATGGATTTCAAAGTAACTAGAAACGAATTGTTGAGATTACTTGCTATCGGTGGAATTGTAGGAATACATTGGTTTACATTTTATTTGTCGATTAAACTTTCTAATATCTCAATTGCGTTGAGTACGTTGTCGATGGGCGCACTTTTTAGTGCGATTTTAGAACCTATTTTTTTTAAACGAAAAATTAATCTGCTCGAAATAATTCTTGCTATAATCGTTTCCACTTGTGTAGCTGTTATTTTTAATGCATCACCAGAAGATTATAAATTGGGAATTATCATTGGTATTTTGTGTAGTTTTCTATCGGCATTGTTTGCAGTGCTTAATTCGAGATTACCAAAGTCAATCAAACCAACTAAAGTTACTTTATACGAAATGATTGGTGGAGTTATCACACTTTCGATGGTAATGATTCTTTTTCAGCCAGAAGCTATTTCTGAAGTTGTAAATATAAGTTGGTCAAACTTAGGATGGTTGACTTTGCTTGGTGTCATTTTTACAGCTTTTGCACAAATAGAATCAGTTGATTTGCTGAAACATGTTAGTGCTTTTACGTTGATGTTGAACGTAAATTTAGAACCAGTTTATGGCATCATTTTGGCAAGTCTTATTTTTGGAGATTCAGAACATATGAATCCTATATTTTATATTGCTACAGGGGTAATGGTACTTTCTATCATTATGAACGGAATATTAAAAACAAGATTTTCTAAATAATTTATTGTCAAAAAGACGCATTTGTTTTAAAGAATGCTTATCATTTAATATCTTTGCTTCAATTGAAAAGTAAACCATAATCACATGATACACTCTATTATTACAGGTGTTGGGCATTATGTTCCCGAAAGAGTTGTTACAAACTTTGATTTAGCTGAAGTGATGGATACCAATGACGAATGGATTCAGGAACGTACAGGGATTGTCGAAAGAAGACATATCGAGCCAGGTTCTAAGATTTCGTCTACAGATTTGGGAGTTATTGCGGCTAAAAATGCGTTAGAAGATGCAGGAATCACTGCTCAAGATATTGATTTTATATTATTTGCGACTTTATCTCCCGATTATTATTTTCCTGGAAATGGTGTATTGGTGCAAAAAGAGTTAGGTTGTCGTACAATTGGGGCAATGGATATTCGTAACCAGTGTTCTGGCTTTGTATATGCGTTATCAACGGCTGATGCTTTTATAAAAGCAGGAGTTTACAAAAATATTTTGGTGATTGGAGCAGAAGTGCACTCATTCGGATTGGATATGTCGGATGAAGGTCGTGGCGTTTCAGTAATTTTTGGAGATGGAGCAGGAGCAGTAATTGTTTCTGCATCGGAAGAAGAAGGACGTGGAATTTTATCGACTAATTTACATTCAGAAGGAGAATTTGCCGAAGAGTTAGCAGTTACTTTCCCAGGAACAAAAACAGGTTGGTCGGATGAATTATTGAAAGAAGGTAATACGTTAACTAAAAAAGAGATTTATCCATATATGAATGGAAACTATGTTTTCAAGCATGCGGTAACTCGTTTTCCAGAATCAATTATCGAAGCTTTATCGGCTGCGAATAAAAAGCCAGAAGATTTAGATTTATTTATTCCACATCAAGCGAATTTGCGTATTTCTCAATTTGTACAAAAACAATTGGGATTACCAGATGAGAAAGTTTATAACAACATTATGCGTTACGGAAATACTACGGCAGCATCTATTCCGATTGCATTGAGTGAAGCAAAACAAGAAGGTAAAATCAAAAAAGGTGACTTAGTAATGATGACTGCTTTTGGAGCAGGATTTACATGGGGGTCTGTTTTGATGAACTGGTAAGTATAAGTTTGAATTTAGATTTACGAATTTAGAATATAGAAAAAACCTTCACTTTTTAGTGAGGGTTTTTTGGTTATATTTGATTGATTTAAAAAATTATTAATGAAATATTTATTGATTCTCATAATTGGTTTAATGAGTTGTTCGCAACATAAAATATCAAAAAATGTAAAGGATCAAGATTATATCTTTTTTCTCCATAATAAATATTTAGAAACGCATAACGATGGAGATTATGATACAGTCTATAAAACTAAAATTGAGTATTCTAAAGTTTTGAATTCATTCAAGAAAGACGGTTTTATTGTGATTAGTGAGAAAAGAAAGCCGAAAACAGACGGAATAAAATATGCAAAAAAGGTTGTTAATCAAATTGATAGTTTGATTAATACAGGTGTTAAACCTAATCATATTACGGTTGTAGGAACTTCGAAAGGTGGTTACATAGCGCAATATGTATCAACTTTTAAAAATAATCCTCAAATCAACTATGTATTTATTGGTTCGTTTCAAGAAAGTGATTTAGAAGAAATGCCTGATATAAAATTTTCTGGAAATGTTTTAACCATTTACGAGAAGTCTGATGTCTTTGGTGTTTCAGCTATAAAACGTAAAGAAAATTCAACCAATAAAATCAATCATTTCAAAGAAATTGAATTAAATAATGGCTTAAAACATGGTTTTCTTTATAAAGCTCTTGATGAATGGATTGAACCAAGTAAAAAATGGGCGAGGAGAAATTATGATTTTAAATAAATGATTCACTAATAATTTTCCCTAAAAATCAATCGAACTGACAATTTTTATTCAATCTGTATAAGAAATATCTTATACAAAAAAAGGTTAGACTCTAAAAAAATAGAATCTAACCCAAGTTTATTTTGTTACTTAAATACTATAAGAAATGGTGATATTAAGATTTCCTTACTTCAATTTTTTAGCAACATACATTTTTTCTGCTAATTGAACAGCTTTGTACGCATCAACAACACCGCCTGTTACAGAAATATCTGTTAAAGCAGGATTTTTGTTGACAGATTCTAACAATATTTGTTTGATATCTGTTGCAGTTAATTTAGGATAATGTGCCCAAACCAAAGCCGCAACTCCTGCTACAACTGGAGAAGCCATAGAAGTTCCACTTTCGTTTTTGTATTCCCCATCTTTATTAGGAACAGTAGAATATATTTCATTTCCTGGTGCAAAAACATCTACAGACTTTTTACCAAAATTAGAGAAACTTGCTCTTAAATTGTCATTATCCATTGTGTTTGCTCCAACTGTAATTACATTTTTAGAAACTTCTGCACCTTTGTTATCATAAACAGTAGGGAAGTGAATTTCGTCATCAATATTTACGTTTTCATTTCCTGCAGCTTTAATCAATAAAAGACCTTTTTTCTCAGCATATTTAAATGCATCCCAAACAATTTGTTTATCTGGAGAATAAGCTTTTCCAAAAGACATATTTAAGATTTTTGCTCCATTATCTGCTGCATAACGAATGGCATTCGCAACATCTTTATCGCGTTCGTCTCCATTTGGAACTGTACGAACTGACATGATTTTTACATAACCATTTCCTGCGATTCCATCCATTCCAATTCCGTTCCCAGATTTTGCCGCAATAATTCCAGAAACGTGCGTTCCGTGCATAGAATCAGGGCCGTCTACATCATTATTTCCGTAAAAACGTTCTGATTTATCAGCATAATTATCACCAACAATTGGACGAGGATCTAATTCTGTATTCAAGTTAATTTCAACTTGTTCTTTGTAATATTTTGTTCCTTCTGAAATTTCATTTCCAACTTCTGTTAAGAAATCTTTCATCGATTTTCCTTCCCAAGCTTCTTTCGGAACCATACCAAAAATAATCATCCCTTGTTGTGCTTCTTTAGAAACAGGTTTAAAAGACATCATATTTTTTTCATTCAAATCTTTTTCGCCCCATTCTTTAATCAAAGCAGGAAATGCAACAGAGAAAATATCATTCATCTGTACATATTGCGCAGCATTTTGTTTTGCTTCGGCTAATTTATTTTCGAACTCAGGTTTTATTTTTTGATATTCTTCAAATTCTTTTGGGAATTTTGTTTTGTTAGAAGCTGCATCTTTACTTTTTTCGAATAAATCGCGGTATTTTACAAAAAGACGTGTTAACTCTAATGTATCTCCATCAACATTTTTACCATCTTTTCCTCCAATAAAATTCCAACCGTGAATATCATCAACATAACCATTCTTGTCATCATCAATTCCATTTCCAGCAATTTCTTTGGTGTTTGTCCAAATATTATCTTTTAAATCTGGATGAGTAATCTCAACTCCAGAATCTAAAACACCAACAATTAACTGTGAAGGTTTACGTTTTTTTGATTCTAAAAATTGTAAAGCTTTTTGAGTATTTACACCATAAACACCACTTTCTTCGAAAGATTCGTGTTGCCAATATTTTTGATCAACTTTAGGCAATGGTAGAGCAGTTGTCGTTTCTTGTGCGAACGATGCCACACCAACAAACATGGCAACTGATATACTTAATAAGAATTTTTTCATAATTGATTTATCTATATGTCGAGAAACAACCGAAATTGTTACATCTAAAATTATCTCGAGTTTAAACGCAAAAAAGGCTCCAAAATTTGAAGCCTTTTTATAATGTTGTGTTAAATTTAAAATTATTTCAATTTACGTTGTTTGTAAATTTCTTCAGCTTTTTGTACAGCTTTGTAAGAATCTACAACACCTCCAGCAACAGAAATCTCTTTTAATTGCTCATTTTTATTAACTGTTTCCATTAAGATATTACGAATATCTTCTGCAGTTAATTTTGGATAATGTGACCAAACCAATGCTGCAACACCAGCAACAGCAGGTGAAGCCATAGAAGTTCCGTTTAAGAAACGATATTGATCAACCCCTGGATATGTTGCATAAATCTCTTGTCCTGGTCCAAAAACATCTACCGATTTTTTACCATAGTTAGAGAAACGAGCTTTTAAAGCATTTGGATCTTTAGTAGAAGCACCAACCGTAAGAACAGATTTAGAAACAACATTTCCATTTCTGAAATTAGTTGGATAATGTACATGAACATCAATATCTTCGTTGCTATTTCCAGCCGCTTTAACGATTAAAACACCTTTATCAGAAGCATATTTGAACGCATCCCAAACTAAATCTGCATCAGGAGAATAAGGTTTTCCGAAAGACATATTCAAGATTTTTGCTCCATTGTCAACTGCGTAGTAAATTGCATTTGCAACATCTTTATCGCGTTCGTCTCCATTTGGAACTGTACGAACCGACATAATTTTTACATTATTTCCTCCAGTCGTTCCTTCAGAACCGATATTATTTCCTCTTACAGCACCGATAATTCCAGCAACGTGAGTTCCGTGAGAAGACTCAGGTCCGTTAGAATCTCCGTTTCCATAAAAACGCTCTTTCTTATCATTTGGATTGTCAACATCTTTACGATCAACCAAATCTAAATTTAAGTGAGAAGATAAAGCATCTCCCTTCGCAGCACGACGAGCAGCTCCTAAATAGGTATTCGAAACTTCTTTCATCGTTTTCCCAACCCATTGCTCTTCTTTCAATTCACCAAAAATCCATAAAGCTTCTAAGATTTGAGAATCTGTTGGTTGGTAATTTTTTAAAATATCTTTAGTTAATTTAGTATCTCCAAATTCAAGAACCATTTTATTTACACCACCTTCAACTGCATTCAATTTAGATTGAGCAACTTGTTGGTTATATTTTGCTTTTCCTACAGCGCTTAAATATTCTTTTTCAATTTTTTGAAATTCAGCATATTCAGTAGGATTTTTTACAATAGCTTCATGATTTTTCTTTTGATCGAAAGTTGCGTATTTAGATGATAAAGCTTTGTAAACACGTGTTAATTCAGTGGTATCATCATTGTAATTGATTCCTTTTGCTGTTCCTAAAAAAGACCATCCATGTACGTCATCAATGTAACCATTTTTGTCATCATCGATTCCGTTTCCTGGAATTTCTTTTGGATTTGACCACATATTTGCTTTCAAATCTTCGTGGAAATTTTCAACACCACTGTCTAAAACTCCTACAATAATTGTATTAGCTTTTCTTTTGTTGTCTTTTAAGAATTGTAAAGCTTGATCAGTATTTACACCATAAACACCTGTTTGTTCTACACCTGCATGATACCATTTTTCTTTTGGTACCTCTGTTGTTTGTGCTTGAGCAAACCCTAATGTAAAGGCAAATCCTAAAGCAATAAATAATTTTCTCATGTTGTTATTTTATTAAGTTTTTTAAATATACTGCGGCACTTGGTCCTTCGCTAAAAAGTAAATCTAAGATACTCAAACCTTCTATAAACTCAAATTTATCATCAAAAACTTGTGCATATTCTGGTAAGTTATATTGAGGTGCTTTTTTAGCAGAAAATTGATTTCTGAAATCATTTTCAGGATTCAGATCTTGATAGGTTTCAGTTTTAGAAATATCCAAATCTAAGCTTAATTTCTTGTTGATGAAATCAATTGTTTTTAGATTAAAATCTAAAAGAAATTTCTCTTTTTGTTCTAAAATTGGAATAATTTCATCTTCATAATATTCAAAATATGGAGAACTTTGATAAGCTGATTTTAACGATTTGATGTGTTCTTTTTGCCAATCATATTCATAAGAAGGTTGCAAATCTTTGAACAAACGTGTTCCGTTGTGTAAAATTGGAATATTCAACATTAATTTACCATTTGCGCCCAAAATATACATGCGGTTACGGTAAGTTTGCTTTTGAAAATTTTCTTGAACTTCGATATCCAAAGTTTGGCTTTTTACCATTTCTGCATAGTAATCAATCGGTCCAAAATAAAAAGCTGCAAACGTATTTTTCATTCTATTATTTTATATGGAAATGTGCATTACAAGTAGCTTATAATGCACATTTATAGTGTTGTTAATTTTATAATTTAGAGGATTTTAATCACTCTTTTTATTAATATTTGTTCTTCTTTTTCTCTTTACGAGCTTTTACAATATCATATCCAATCCAACCAATTAAGGCAATTAGAACATAAATTCCGTAAGAAGTTTTGTCAGGATTATCATTATTAATTGATGTAAAGAAACGATTCCAAATAAATTTCTTAGGAGCAGCAGGCTCGAACATTCCGTTCATATTTGCCCAAATCATAATTGGACGACCAATAATATGATCTTCTCCAACATAACCAAAGAAACGTGCATCTAATGATTGATTTCTGTTATCACCAACCATAAAATAGTAATTTTGTTTGATTTCGTATTTATTTGTTTTTTGATCATTGATAAATACATCAAACTTACCGTTTGTAGAATCAACTCTTAATGTATTGTTTTCATAGCGACGAATAATGTTAATATATTGCGCTAAAGTCTCTTTGTTAACATCAACTACATCACCTTTTTTCGGAATGTATAAAGGTCCGTATTGATCAGGATTCCAGTTTTTGTTTACTGGAAAAATAGTGTTTGTACTATCAATTTTTCCATTTACAATATGTTCCGTTTTTTCACCTACAGGTTGTAAAATAGGTTCAACAGAAACTACATTTGCATTAGATTTCATTGCTGTAACATGAGCATCAGTCAAAGCTGCAAATTGATAAATAAATGTTCCGTCACCTTGTTTTGCAGCATTATAATCTGTACTTATGATTCCGAAATTATCGTATAATAATTTATCACTGAAAGGAGTTTTTACAACAACTGTATAAGCATGCTGAACTTGTGCATCTTTTTTCGGAATGAATTTTTTATCGTTTACATATAAAACTCCATTACGAATCTGTACAGTTTCTCCTGGTAAACCAACTAAACGTTTTACATAAGCATCTTTACGATCGATCGCATTGTAAATAGAATCTGTAGGATAGTTGAAGACAACAATATCATTCGATTTTAAATCTCTCCAACCTGGAATACGCATATAAGGTAGGCGAGCTTTGTCGATAAAACCATCTCGGTAAATAAATTCTGAGAATGGAATTCCGATTGGTGTCATAGGAACACGCGCTCCATGACTTACTTTTTCTACAAATAAAGCATCACCAATTTTGATTGTATTTTCCATCGATCCTGTTGGAACAATCATTGGTTGAATAAACCAGTTATGAACCAAAGTTGCTAAAACAAGGGCAAAAATTAAGGAAGAAACAAATGTTGGTTTGCGTTTTTCTGGACCTAAATATTTTGGATTATCAGAATAATTAACCGCAAAAATGTATAAACCTAAAGTCAAAACCATAATGACTTTGTCTTTTGTTTCAATTTTTCCGTAAGAATCTCCTAAATCAACAAAGAATACTAACCAAAAAATAGGACCAACAATTGGCAAATAAAATAGAATAATCCACCATTTTGGACGATGGATAATTTCTAAACCTTTCCAGATATTTAGAAAAGGAATATAAGCTTGAATTGCTTGCTTTCCAGCATTTTTATATAATTTCCAAGTTGCAGCTCCAAAGATTATATTGGCAATAATAAAACCAATTAACCAGTAAATTAGTACATGCATAAGTTTTTGATATTTAGTATTTTAATTTAGTTCAGTTCAAGTACATCTTTCATTGTGAAAACACCTTGTTTATTCCAAATCCATTCCGCAGCAATCACGGCACCTAAGGCAAAACCTTTGCGAGAATGCGCCGTATGAGAAATCTCAATAGTATCTACATCAGAGTTATATTGTACGATATGTGTTCCGGGAACATCCTCGATTCTTTTTGCTTCAACTGGAATAATGTCTTTTGCTTTTTCGTCCATCGACCAAGAATTATATGTTGAATTGTCAATAATTCCTTCTGCAATTGTAATCGCTGTTCCAGAAGGTGCATCAAGCTTTTGTGTATGATGAATTTCTTCTAGATTAATTTGGTATTCGTTACGATATTTATTCATCATTCGAGCTAAAATAGAATTTAATTCGAAGAATAAATTAACGCCCAAACTAAAGTTAGAAGCATATAAAAAAGCGGTGTTATTTGAAATTGCTAAATGATTAATTTCTTCTTGTTTATCTAACCATCCTGTTGTTCCACAAATTGTTGCGATTTTATTTTCAAGTAATACTTTAAGGTTGTCGTAAGCGAATTCTGGTCTCGAAAATTCTATTGCAACTTCAACATTATTTAATTCTTCCGCAAGTGGAGTACGAGATATTTTAAGTACAACTTCGTGTCCGCGTTGAATTAAAATTTCTTCAATGGCTTTTCCCATTTTTCCGTATCCTATTAATGCAATTTTCATCTGTACTTTCTAAAATTTTAAGTTAAATGCCAATCCTAAAACTGGCTCTAATGTCATTTCATCTTGAATGACTGTTGGTTTGAATGACATTTCTGTGTCATTACGAACTGTGAATAAATGCGCATCAACAGTAGCATCTACAATATTTAATAAATAAGCTAATGCAGTTAAAGCGACACTATAATCGCGTTTGCGTTTGTAATCATCTTGAATAACTGCCAATTGCTCCGCAGATAAAATTCCTGTGAATTCGTTTGGTGTTCCTTCTCTTACCGCAATATAAGCTTTTCGGTATTTTTTGTACAAATTATTGTAATAAATCGTGAAACCTGTTCCTGTACCTACTAAACCAAGCGCAATAGGTGCTTTTAACCATTTTTTGTTATACAATTGTCCAGCACCAGGTAAAATAGCCGAATACAAAGAGGCTCTAATTGGACTTTTCTCCATTAATGCTTCTTTAGTTACGCTCATTGTATCGTTTACAATAGCATTATTTTCGACAACGACTAAAGAGTCCGTTTTAACTTGACCGAAAGCAAACGTCGAAGAGATCGTTAATCCAAGTAAGAATGCTTTAATTTTCATTTAAAAATTTTCTTAATCGTTCAAACTCATCATCAGAAGTAAAATTCAAAATGATTTTACCTTTTCCATTATTTGCACGTTTTATTTCAACTTTCGTATTCAATGAATTTGAAATAGAACTTAATGCTTCTTTGTACTGAGAAGGTAATTCATTTGTTGCTTTTTTCTCAGGTTTACCTTCTTTTATCGATTTGATTAAACGTTCTGTATCGCGAACAGATAAATTGTTTTTGACAATTTTTTCGTAAATATCAAATTGTAAATCAGTATCATCAATAGCCATCAAAGCGCGACCGTGTCCCATTGAAATCATTCCGTCACGAATTCCTGTTTGGATAATTGGGTCTAATTTTAATAAACGCAAATAATTGGTAATAGACGTTCTGTCTTTCCCAACACGTTTACTTAATTCTTCTTGTGTTAACTTGATTTCATCAATCAATTGTTGGTAAGAAAGCGCAATCTCGATCGCATCTAAATCTTGACGCTGAATATTTTCGACCAATGCCATTTCCAGCATTTCTTGGTCATTTGCTAAACGTACATAAGCTGGAATTGTTTTTTTACCAGCTAATTGTGAAGCGCGAAAACGTCTTTCACCAGAAATCAATTCATATTCACCAGTTGGTTTTTTACGAATCGTAATCGGTTGAATAACGCCTAATGTTTGAATAGACGAAACCAATTCCTCTAAAGCTTTTTTATCGAAATTAGTTCGTGGCTGCCAAGGATTCGCGGTGATTTTTTCTAAATCTATTTCCAAAATGTTTCCAACCAATTTCTTTGCACCTTCATCTTGTGCTGTTTTTACAGTTGGTTCATCCTTTAATAGAGCAGATAATCCACGTCCTAAGCGATTATTTTTGTTTGGCTTTGCCATTTTATTTAAACTGTATCGTTGTTGTTAATTAAAAATTCACGCGCTAAATTTAAGTAATTTTCTGCACCTTTACTTGCTGCGTCGTACTGAATAATTGTTTCGCCAAAACTTGGTGCTTCTGACAAACGTACATTTCGAGTAATAATTGTTTTGAAAACCATTTGCGGAAAATGATTGTTCACTTCGTCTAATACTTGATTAGAAAGGCGTAAACGCGAATCATACATCGTCAACAATAAACCTTCAATATCCAGTTCTTTGTTGTGATGTTGTTGAATTCCTTTTATCGTATTTAATAATTTTCCTAAACCTTCTAATGCAAAATATTCGCACTGAATAGGAATAATCACAGAATCTGCAGCTGTAAGCGCATTCAAAGTAATTAAACCAAGTGAAGGCGCGCAATCTATAATAATATAATCATATTGATCTTTGATTTCTGATAGCGCGTTTTTTAACATGTATTCGCGGTTCTCGTAATCTACAATCTCAATCTCGGCAGCAACTAAATCTAAATGAGCAGGCATCAAGTCTAGGTTTGGCGATTCTGATTGTAAAATAGCTTTGCTCGCAAGCACTTCATTTTCCAATACTTCATAGGTTCCAGCTTCGATTTCATCCAAATCAAAACCCAAACCAGATGTTGCATTTGCTTGCGGATCTGCGTCAATTAATAAAACTTTTTTCTCTAAAACACCTAATGAAGCGGCAAGGTTTAACGAAGTTGTCGTTTTACCAACACCACCTTTTTGGTTAGCAATAGCAATAATTTTACCCATAATTTACGTTCAAAACGATTTCAAAAATACAATATTTAACCTTGCTAAACCTTAAAGAAAAAATAAATTTTTGAATAATTGTTGAATATTTGTTTTACATCATAAAACATCAGTTCTGTAAAGCTAAATTTTAATATTATTTTATCTTTTTAACAGAATTAAAAAACTTATATTTGCGACAAGTATTTTTATAATTTTTTTAATAAAAAAAGTTGATGAGTTTTAACCTTTTATTCGAAAGCGTTGAGAATAGAAAGAGCTTTAACGCAGTAGTTTTAATGAATAGAAACGAATTTAAGAATTATTCTTTCCCCTTATTGCTTCGCAATGTATATTATGCGATACGTCTGTAATACCCTAATTTTTTTGCAAAATTTTTAGAATTATTAAACACACGTAACATTTATAAAGCATAATGAAAACTAAATACATAGATTTAATCACGCAATCATTTGACTTTCCACAAGATGAATTTGAATTAGATGGAGAGTACTTAAAATTTAATGGAATTGACCTAAAAGCTTTGGTCGAAGAACATGGAACACCATTAAAATTCACATATTTGCCTAAAATTTCGCAAAACATTCAGAAAGCGAAAGGTTGGTTCGAAAAAGCGCGTGAAGAGTTAAACTATGAGGGAACTTACAATTATTGTTATTGTACAAAAAGTTCTCACTTTCGCCACATTTTAGGCGAAGCATTAAAAAACGATATTCATATCGAGACATCTTCTGCATTTGACATTAATATTGTCGAAAATTTGATTGGAGAAGGTTTGATTACAGACGATCAGTATGTTGTTTGTAACGGTTTCAAGCGTGAGGAATATGTAGAAAATATTGCTCGTTTGGTAAATAGCGGACATCGTAAAACAATCACAGTGATTGATAATTACGAAGAAGTTGATTTGTTTTCAGAAGCAATTGAAGGTGATTTTGAAATCGGAATTCGTATTGCATCTGAAGAAGAGCCAAAATTTGAGTTTTATACCTCTCGTTTAGGAATTGGGTACAAGGATATTGTACCGTTTTATCAAACAATGGTAAAACCAAATGAACGCATTAAACTGAAAATGCTTCATTTCTTTATCAATACAGGAATTAAAGACAATTCATATTATTGGAATGAGTTGACAAAATGTTTGAGAGTTTATGTAAACCTTAAAAAAGTTTGTCCAGAATTAGATAGTTTGAATATTGGTGGTGGATTCCCAATCAAAAATTCGTTGAATTTCGAATATGATTACGAATACATGGCGAAAGAAATCTTGTTGCAAATTAAAATGATTTGTGATGAAGAAGGAATTCCCGTTCCAAATATTTTTACAGAATTTGGTTCGTTTACAGTAGGAGAAAGTGGAGGAGTGGTGTACAAAATTCTTTATCAAAAGAAACAAAATGATAAGGAATATTGGGATATGATCGATTCTTCTTTTATGACAACTTTGCCAGATGCTTGGGCAATTTCGAAACGATTTGTAATGTTGCCAATTAACCGTTGGTACGATAAGTATGAACGTGTATTATTAGGAGGTTTAACATGTGATTCTGATGATTATTATAACTCAGAACAGCATGTAAATGCCATTTATCTTCCGAAATATGATCAAGCAAAACCATTGTATATCGGTTTCTTTAATACAGGAGCTTACCAAGATAATATTAGTGGTTTTGGTGGAATTAATCACTGTTTAATTCCTCAGCCCAAATATATTTTGATTGACGAAAATTATGAAGCAAAAGTATATTCTGAAGAACAAACGCATCAAGATGTGTTGAATACTTTGGGATACAAATAATTGAATTTTAAATAAATAAAATACAAATAAAATGAGTAAAGGACCAATCAGTCAGTTTATAGAACATAACTATAGACACTTTAATGCAGCTGCTTTAGTTGACGCTGCAAAAGGATATGAGCAACACTTGTTAGAAGGTGGTAAAATGTTAATTTCTTTGGGTGGAGCAATGTCTACTGCTGAATTAGGAATTTCATTAGCTGAAATGATTCGCCAAGATAAAGTGCACATCATTTCTTGTACAGGAGCAAATTTAGAAGAAGACGTAATGAATTTAGTTGCGCATTCACACTATAAAAGAATTCCAAATTACCGTGATTTAACGCCAGAGGAAGAGCGCGAATTGTTAGATACGCACTTCAATCGTGTTACAGATACTTGTATTCCAGAAGAGGAGGCTTTTCGTCGTTTACAAGAGCATTTAGAGAATGTTTGGCATGCTGCTGAAGAAAAAGGTGAGCGTTATTTACCACACGAATTTTTATATCAAGTTGTAAATTCTGGAGTTTTAGAGCAATACTACGAAATTGATCCGAAAGATTCTTGGATTGTTGCTGCAGCTGAGAAAAATTTACCTATCGTTTGTCCAGGTTGGGAAGACTCTACAACAGGAAACATTTTTGCGTCTAACGTAATCAAAGGTAATTTAAAAGCGTCTACAGTAAAATCTGGAATTGAATACATGATTTACTTAACAGAGTGGTATCGTGCTAATTCTGATGGTAAAGGTGTAGGTTTCTTCCAAATTGCTGGTGGTATCTCTGGAGATTTCCCAATTTGTGTTGTTCCAATGATGTACCAAGATTTAGAGTGGACAGATGTTCCTTTCTGGGCATATTTCTGTCAAATTTCTGATTCTACAACATCTTACGGATCTTATTCTGGAGCAGTTCCAAATGAGAAAATTACATGGGGTAAATTAGATGTTGATACACCAAAATATATGATAGAATCTGATGCGACTATTGTTGCTCCATTGATTTTCAACTATATTTTAGGAAACTAATCAATAGAATATATTAAGCATAAAAAAACCACTTCTTGCGAAGTGGTTTTTGGTTTTATATTGTTCAGATAATTAATCTTTCATTGCTTCACCAGCTTTTCTATGTGTAAATTTTCCATAGATATGTCTTCTAGCAAAACGGCTTGGAGAGTCAGAATTTACCATTTTGATGTACGTGTTTTTAGGAACACCAAAATACTCGTAATGATTTCCATCTAAATGTTCTACTTTCAAAATTTGTTCATCCATATAAAAATCATGAATGTTAGATTTTGCAGTTGTAATCGTATATTCTTCTTTGTTTTTTTCGTGCGTTTCAGGATTAATACTTACTAAAAAGTGGTATGCTTCGATCACAACTTTACTTTTTTCTTCAGCTTCTATTTTACCTGCTTCGTCGTTGATAAATTTATCAGGATGCGCATCTTTCATCGTATTTCTGTAAATTGTTTTCAACTCTTTTAGAGTTACATTTTTATCAACTCCAAGTAATTTTCTGTGTTCTACAACGCTTTTCATAATTATAATCCTTTTTTCGGAGTGCAAAAGTACGGATTATAAATCACGAAATGCGCTTAATATCCATAAGTTTCGTTAAGGTTATGATAAATAATTTTCTTTTTGTTGAGAATTTGATATTCAATTCCAATACTATCCTTGTTTATAGAAATCAGTTTAGCTTGCTGAATAGGTTCGTTTTCGTATTCATATAGCTTTGGATCATCAGAATTAATATTTAATGTTTCAGAAACAATATCACTATAATCTGGTCTCGCGATATTGTTTGATTTTTCTAAAATAGGAAATTTAGATTCAGAATTATAGATATAAGCACGTTTCATTGCCATAACTTTTTTCGTAACTACTATTTTATATTCATCGTTTACTTTAATGGTTTGAATTGTATTCATATTGAATAAAAAACTAACGATAGATAGAAACAGAATTGCCATTGGTAAAATGCTCAATCCAACTAAAGCAAAAAGTAAAAAACCATAAATTTTGATATAGATAATTTTCCAAAATTTAATAACGATGTAAAAGGTGAAGATAATCGAAGTCCAAGCAAGAATATGATAGGTATATTCTCCTTTTAAATTCAAACCCATAAGGTTTAAACTCAATAAAAATAAAATGAGAACAACTGAAGAAATGATGTAGATTTTGAGTGATTTTGGCATTTAGGTTATGATTTATTTTTTCGAATATACATTATTTATATGATTTAATCGTTTTGTGTAAAATGAATTATCTCGAATATTTTTGTAATTTTAAACAAGCTAACAACAAACAAAATAAGTATGAAATTGAAAGACGTTCCTGAATTGAAAAATTCTATTTTAGATCTTCCTTCAAAAGAAAAAGATAAACTTCTTTTGCGTCTTATCAATAAAGATGAAACTTTAGTAGAACATTTGCATTTTCAATTATTAGAGAATGAAAATGATTTGCAAGATCGTGTAAAAAATATTTATGAAAAGATTGATTTTCAGTTTGAAAAGTCTCATCACTTAATTAATCAGATTAACATAAATAGAAGTCATCGTCAATTGTTGTTGACGTTAAAAACATTGAGTGGAATTGTGAACTATCATGTTCAAATTACGAAAGATAAAGTGTCAGAATTTGAATTGAGAAAATATATCATTCAAGAATCTTTTAGTCGTTATCCTTATCTTTTTGAAACTTATACAACAGGAGATAATGCAGAAAAATTATACAACTATCAACTTGGGAGATTGAAATTGATTTTTTCTATTTTTGAAAAGTTTCATGAAGATTTAAAATTTGATTACCAGAACGATGTTGATGAAATTAATAATTTTTTAACAAAAACTCCTATAAATTTTAAATCTCAATAGCTCTTTTAAACAAAAGGTTGTTTATATAATATTGTGTAAAATAATAATTAATTATGCTATAATAGCTTTATTTTTAATTTGTTTGGTCTATTTTTTGTTAGGATTTTAGATATGAATTAACAAATTATTAATTTAATTAATTGTTAAATATCGAAAAAAGTATAGTTAGTTCTGTGTAAACCGAACTAACTATTTTATATTTGCATGGTTTTGTAGATTATACACATTATGAATATAAAAAATCAAGCATGTAATTCGGATCTTTTTTGCAGCTTTAGTGCTTTTTTGGAGAGAACTTACAGTTTTCCTCCATTGACAGCTAAGTTGCAAGCATACATGATTTTAGAGTCTGATGAGGAAGGATTCACGTTTGAAGAACTTCTTGAGATTTTTAATGTTAGTAAAAGTTCCTTATCAAACTCTATTAACTACTTACTATCGATGAAACACATCGAGTACATAAATAAAATTAACTCTAGAAAAAGATATTTTAGATTAAATTTTAATTTTTTGACAGAGAAATTAGATTTTTTGTTTGAAATGATTTCTCAAGATATAGGTTATACAAATCGAATAAAAGAACATAAACTAGCGAATAATACGCTTTCTAAAAATGTTGAAAATAGAGTAGTTGATATCTATTTGGAACATCTTAATCAAACAAAAGTGATATTAGACGAAACAATACAAAAAATAAATAAAATTCAACTAGAAAATAAGTAAAAGTAATATGAAAAACGTTAACGTTATAATGGTTGGTGCTTTGGCAATAGCTTTGAGTTCTTGTGGAAAGAAAGACAATGCTGCTGCTCAACAAGCACAAGGTCCAACGCCTTATCCGGTGGTTGATGTGCCAACGAAAGTGGTAACGAGTTATGATGAATACCCTGCAAATATTCAAGGTATTGTAAATAATGATGTTCGTGCAAAAATACAAGGATATATTACAGAAGTTTATGTTGATGAAGGTCAATATGTACAAGCTGGTCAACCTTTGTTCAAATTAGAGACAAATGTTTTAACTCAGAATGCGGATGCTTTGAAATCAGGTGTTGGTGCAGCGCAAGCTAATGTAAAAGCGGCTCAGGCTAATGTAAGTGCAGCGCAGGCGGCAGTGCAAGCAGCTCAGGTAGAGGTAAACAAATTAACTCCTTTGGTACAAAAAAACATTATTAGTAATGTACAATTAGAAACTGCAAAAGCTAATCTAGCAAAAGCGCAAGCGAGTTATAATCAAGCTGTAGCTGCTAAGTCTCAAGCGCAGGCTGGTGTTACTCAAGCGCAAGCAAGTTACAAAGGAGCTCAAGCAAATGTAGATTATTCTGTTGTTAGAGCACCTATTAGTGGAGTGGTTGGTTCTATTAATTCTCGTCAAGGGACATTAGTTGGTCCTACGGATCAAACTCCAATTACTACAGTTTCAAATACAAGTAGAGTATATGCTTATTTCTCTATGAATGAGAAAGAATATTTAAACTTTATTTCTAAATCTGAAGGAGCTAGTTTAAAAGATAAATTAAACAAAATTCCAGCAGTAGAATTAGTATTAGCTAATGGAGATGTTTATCCTGAAAAAGGTAAAATACAAACTGTAACTGGTCAAATTAATCCAACAACAGGTACAATTGATTTCCGTGTTACGTTCAATAATGAAGCTAAGCTTTTGGCAAATGGTAACTCAGGACGTATTCGTGTTCCAAAAACTTATGTTGATGTATTGGTTGTGCCAGAAGCTGCAACATTTGAACAGCAAGGTATGACTTATGTTTACAAAGTAACAAAAGATACAGCTTATGCAACTCCAATTACTGTTGTAGAGAGAGCAAATAACATGGCAGTTGTAAAAGACGGAGTAAAAAAAGGTGATAAAGTTGTTGCACAAGGTGTAGGTAAATTACGTGATAAAACAGCTGTTAAACCAACTCCAGCAAACTTTGATCAAATCGTAGAATCTACAAAAACGGTATTCTAAATTGTAAATAGATATGTTAAAAAAGTTTATTGAAAGACCCGTATTATCTACGGTAATTTCTATCCTTATATTGATATTGGGGATACTGGGGCTTATATCGCTTCCGGTAACACAATATCCAGATATTGCACCCTCTACTGTAAAAATTTCAGCTTCGTATCCCGGAGCGAATGCAAAGACAGTAATGGAGTCTGTAATTATTCCGATAGAGGAACAGGTGAACGGGGTTGAAGGAATGGATTATATTTCTTCTACTGCCTCTAATAACGGTTCTGCTTCTATCGATGTTGTATTTAAACCAGGTGTAGATGGAGATATCGCACAGGTAAACGTACAAAACCGTGTGGCACGTGCTACACCATTATTACCTTCGGAGGTAACTCGTTCTGGGGTTGTGACACAAAAACAACAGACATCAGCATTGATGTATGCTTCGTTTAGTTCAACAAACCCTAAATATGATGAGATTTATCTTCAGAATTATTTGAACATCAACATTATTCCAGCCTTAAAACGTGTAAACGGTGTAGGGGATGCAACTGTATTTGGTGCGATGACTTATTCTATGCGTATTTGGTTAGATCCTTCTCGTATGGCAAGTTATGGTTTAGTTCCTTCTGAAGTTTCTGCAGCTTTATCACAAGAATCTTTAGAGGCTGCAGCTGGAGCTTTAGGGCAAAATGCTGGACAATCTTTTGAGTATGCAATTACATATTCTGGACGTTATAAAACAGAAGATCAATATCGTAATATTGTTATTAAATCTTTACCAAACGGACAGGTTCTTAGATTAAAAGATGTAGCGAATGTAGAATTTGGTGCTCAATCTTATGCAGGACGTTCTGCAATGGATGGAGATCCTTCTGCTGTATTTGCTGTTTATCAAACGCCAGGATCTAATGCACAAGAAATTATTGTAAACTTAAGAGCTGAGTTAGAAAAAGCTTCTAAATTATTACCAGAAGGAGTTTCTTACACTATCTTAATGGATACAAATACATTCTTAGATGCGTCTATTTCTAAAGTTGTTCACACAATGATAGAGGCGTTTATCTTAGTATTTATTGTTGTATATATTTTCTTACAAGATCTCCGTTCTACATTAGTACCATTGATTGCGGTACCAGTGTCTATTATTGGTACATTCTTTTTCCTTAATTTGGCAGGATTCTCGTTAAACTTATTAACGTTATTTGCCTTAGTACTCGCCATTGGTATTGTGGTGGATGATGCCATTGTTGTTGTGGAAGCCGTGCATGCTCGAATGGAGTCTCATCACGAAGCTCCTATGGATGCAACGAAAAATGCGATGGATGAAATTTCTGGAGCGATTATCTCAATTACATTAGTAATGTGTGCGGTGTTCGTACCAGTAACATTTATCTCAGGACCTACCGGAGTATTCTACAAACAATTTGGTATTACTTTAATTGTTGCCATTTTAATTTCGGCATTAAATGCCTTGACATTATCTCCAGCATTGTGTGCTTTATTCTTAAAACCACATCAAGAAGGAGAGCAAAAACGTAACTTTATTCAACGATTCTTTGATGCTTTCAATGCTTCATTTGATCGTATGACACATAAATATGGTAATTCATTCAAATTTTTAATTAAACACAAATGGATTTCATTCTTATTAATTATTCTTAGTGGAGTAGGAATTTGGGGTATTGGAAAAATGATGCCAACAGGTTTCGTACCAACTGAAGATAACGGATTTATTATTGGTAATATCGAATTACCAGCAGGTGCTTCTATGGACCGTGTGTATGAGGTTGAAAAAGAATTCCAGAAAAAAATTGAAAAAATTCCTGGATTAGATAAAGCAACAATTATCTCAGGTAACTCTTTAATTTCTGGAGCTGGTTCTAACTATGGTATGATGTTCATTAAATTGAAACCATTCGAAGAACGTACAACAGATGCTTTATCAGTACAATCAATTATTGGACAATTATTTGGTGCTGCAGCTCAAATTCCTGATGCTCAAATGATTTTCTTCCAACAACCAGCAATTCCAGGTTTTGGTATGTCTTCTGGTTTCGAATTAAAATTATTAGATAAAACAGGTGGAGATATTGCTGATTTTGATAAAGTTGCAAAAGAATACATTGGAGCATTAATGCAACGTCCAGAAATTCAGTATGCACAAACTTCATTCAATACGAACTTCCCTCAATATGAAATTGATGTTAATATTGAAAGAGCAAAACAATCAGGTGTTTCTGTAAGTTCAATTTTCTCAACTTTACAAGGATATATTGGAGGATTATATGCAGCTGACTTTACACGTTTTGGTAAACAATACCGTGTGTACATTCAAGCTTCGCCAGATGATCGTATCAATGAAACAAGTTTAAATAAAATGTTCGTGAAAACGGATGCAGGTTCAATGACACCAGTTTCACAATTTGTGACTTTAAAACGTGTATATGGTCCTAACTCTGTTAACCGTTTCAACTTATTTACATCAGCTAATATTACAGGAGCTGTAAAACCAGGATTCTCTACAGGGGATGCAATTACAGCAATTAATCAAGTTTCTGAACAAACATTATCTACTTCTTACGGAACTGACTTTACAGGTCTTACTCGTGAGGAGATTAATTCAGGTTCTCAAACAGCAATGATTTTTGCTTTATGTATCGTATTCGTGTACTTTATTTTATCTGCACAATATGAATCTTATGTTTTACCATTCGCAGTATTATTATCTGTTCCTTGTGGTATGATGGGTGCATATTTATCTCAATGGTTAGCTGGATTAGAAAATAATATCTATTTCCAAATTGCCTTAATCATGTTGGTTGGTTTATTAGCCAAGAATGCCATTCTGATTGTAGAGTTCGCTTTACAAAGACGTGCGCATGGAATGACAATTGTACAAGCGGCAATTGATGGAGCGAAAGCTCGTTTACGTCCAATTTTGATGACATCTTTTGCCTTCATTTTAGGATTAATGCCATTAGTATTTGCAACAGGTGTATCATCTACTGGTAACCGTTCTGTAGCAACAGGAGCAGCATTTGGTTTATTAGTAGGTACAATTTTAGGTTTATTTGTTATTCCAGTATTGTTTGTTATTTTCCAAACATTACAAGAAAAAGTTAAACCAATTAAATTTGATCGTCCACAAGAAGAAATTGAACATAATAATTCAATCTAAAAATGAAAAAGTACAGAATATTTAATATTACTTTAATCGCAGCTGGATTGTTTGCTGTTCAGTCTTGTTTCGTAGCAAAAGATTATCATCGTCCTGAAGCTGTTGTAAATGAAGCAAATTTCAGAACAGATGTTATTGCAAAAGACAGTGCTAGTGTTGCAACTGTTTCTTGGAAACAAATTTTTACAGACACTCAATTACAAGCTTTGATTAATCAAGGTTTACAAAATAATTTAGATATACGTTCGGCACTGCAAAATATTGCAGTCGCTGAAGCGTATGCTAAACAAGGTAAAGCAGGTTATTTACCAACTTTATCTGTAGGTCCAAAATATACGTTTACAGAAAACTCTCGTAACACTCAGATTGGAGCGTTAATGTCAAAACGTGGACAAAGTCAATACGAGCTTTCAGGTAACTTAAGTTGGGAAGCGGATATTTGGGGTAAAATTAGAAGTAATCAACGTGCATCTGCAGCAACTTATTTGCAAACTGTAGAAGCACACAAAGCGGTAAAAACGCAAATTGTTGCATCTATTGCAAATGCATATTACAACTTATTGGCTTTAGATGAGCAAAAAAGAATTTTAGATAAAACTTTAATCAACCGCGAGCAAAGTTTAGAAACAACGAAAGCTTTGAAAGAAGCTGGGAATGTAACAGAAGTTGCAGTTAACCAAACAGAAGCGCAATTGTTCAATGTGAAATCATTATTGGTTGACGTTGAAAATGGAATTAAGATGAATGAAAATGTGATGAGTATTTTGTTAGGAACAAATCCTCAATCTATTAATCGTACAAACTTAGCTTCTCAAAAAATTGACGAAAAATTATCTGTTGGTGTTCCAGCTCAATTATTAGAAAATCGTCCTGATATCAAAGCTGCAGAGTTTGGATTGATGAACGCTTTTGAGAATGTTAACGTTGCGAATGCAAGTTTTTATCCTTCTCTTTCTATTACTGCAACAGGTGGTGTACAAGGAATTGATATTGATAAATTATTTAGTGCGCAATCTTTATTTGCAACGGTGATCGGTAGCTTAACTCAACCTTTGTTACAACAACGTAAATTGCGTACGCAAAAAGAAGTTGCTTTAGCAAATCAAGAAAATGCTTTGATTAATTATAAAAGCAAAATCTTAAATGCAAGTAAAGAGGTTTCTGATGCGTTATACACATACGATGCAGCAACGAAGAAAGCTGAATATAAACAAAAAGAATATCAATTATACAATCAAGCAATTACCTATTCTGAAGAATTGTTAAACTACGGTATGGCAAACTATTTAGAAGTAATTACAGCAAGAGACAATGGGTTGAATGCTGAATTGAATGTTGTTGATGCGAAATTATCATCTTTATCATCAATGGTCGAATTATATCGCGCTGTTGGAGGTGGATGGCAATAAGCAATTCTAATCTTAAGAAAAAAACCTCTCAAATATTTGAGAGGTTTTTTTATACTTCTATTTCTCTAAAACTTCGCAATGAATAATATTGTGAGAAGTTCCTACAAATTCTATTAACCAATTTTCAGTAGATTCTTCGATTCGATTTTCATCTTTCCAAATTTGATAATCAAATGAAATTGGAATTGAAACGAATTTACTCTTCGGATGCGAGGCAAGTTCACTCAAATCTTCTTCTATTTTTTGTTCCATTTCAAACAAATCTTTTGGTTTCGATTTATGGAAACTATAATAATCAATTGCGATTAATTCCAATACAATTTTATCGTTTGTAAATGTTTTCGCAAAATCAAATATCGTATGGAAAACATCATTCAATGTATGTTTATGGAACAAATGATGTTGCTCAAAATATTGTCCTAATCCCATCAAAAAATCAAAAATCGAATACTTTTGTGCAATATATTTCAGCGTTTCTGGCGTTCTTGGTTTGTTCCAATAAATCTCCAAAGCATTTTCTAAAGCCGTAATATTTTCTAAATCTTTTTCACTTAAAAAATCACTTTTGATAATTTGATAAGGCGGCATTGGATCAAAATGATAACCATAGTTTTCATATTTTTGACGAACTGGAGTCCCTTTCAGAAATTTCAGAAAACCTAATTGCAATTCAGGTGGATAAAGTTTGAAGGTTTCTTCGAAACTAAATTTCAAATCATCAATATATTCCAAAGGTAAACCAACAATCAAATCCAAATGCATCTCGATTCGATCTTTTAATTGATTGATAACATTTGACGTTTTTTCAAAATTTTGCTTGCGCGAAACTTCTCGATTACTTTGTTGATTAACGGTTTGAATTCCGATTTCGAAACGGAAAAGATTTTTTGGCACTTTTTCGTTGATGAATTTTATAATATCAGGATGAACAATATCTGCTGTAATCTCGAACTGAAAAACATTTCCTTCACGATAATGATCCAAAATAAATTGAAACAATTCAATCGTAAAATCTCGTTTTATGTTAAATGTACGATCCAGAAACTTGATTGTTTTCCCGTGTTTCATCAAATACAACAAATTTTCTTTGATGGTTTCCATCGGCAAATAGCGCATTTTATTGTCTAAACTTGCCAAACAAAACTCACATTTATAAGGACATCCACGAGAAGTTTCGATGTAACAAACCTTCTTTTCCAAATCCGCTGGATTATCGTATTGATAAGGATTTCGACCTTTTAATCGATTAATATCAAATTGAATATTTTGTACATTGTAAACAACTTCGTTCTCTTTTTTGTAAACTAAATTCGGTACATTTTCTATTGCGGGATAATTTGCTGCAAATTCCTCGAACGGAATTTCTCCTTCACCTACAATGATATAGTCGATATAATCATTTGCAATCACATCATCATATTCGTAACTAACTTCTGGTCCACCCAACAAAATTTTAGTTTCAGGAGAAATTTGTTTGATTCGTTTACAAACCTCTAACGTCTGCGTAATATTCCAAATGTAGCAACTAAAACAGATAATATTGTATTTAATGCATTTTTCTGCAACTTCATCAAAGTCAGATTTAATCGTAAATTCTTTCCAAAAAATATTTCCACGATGATGATTCAAATCGTACAAAATACGAATTGCCAAATTGAGGTGAATATATTTTGCGTTTAAAGTCGTTAATAAAATTGATGGTTGCATAATTTGTAATTGATTTGCAAAAATAATAATTAAAAACCAATCGCTGTGCCGCCCAAAGAAACACTTGTTTTGTTATATTTTGTAGGCGTTTTTTTCTTTTTCACTTTGATTGAAAAAATAACAGGTTCTAATGGTAATTCGTTCTTTGTTTCAACTTCACTAATTTTCATGACTTTGTCTAAACCTTTTGTAATTTCTCCAAAAACTGTAAAATCATGATCTAAACGAGGCTGTCCGCCATTTTTTAAATATTCAGCGCGTTGTTCTGCTGTAAATTTGATTCCTTTTTTAGTTTCCAAATCATCTAATTCTTTCGCTGTAATTTTTTTTCCTACAACAAAATAAATTTGATTGTAATAAGAAGCTTTTTCTTTATTTCCATCTCGACCAGCACCTAAAGCTCCCATTTTATGAAAAGCTTTCGGATTAAATTCTGGTGCTAAACGAATCGGTTTTTGCTCTGGATGTTCGGCTTCTCGCGCCAAAATAGGGTCATCTAATTCTCCTCCTTGAATCACAAAATCTTTCACAACTCTGTTAAATTGCGCATTTGTATAAGTTCCTTTGTTAATTTCACTCAAAATCAAATCGCGATGTTTTGGTGTGAAATCGTATAACTTCACATCAAATTTTCCGTAATTCGTTTTGAATTTTAAAGTATAGGTTTGTGCAGAAACAAAACTCGAAATTGAAAATCCAATTCCGAGTGCAATATTTTTTAATAATCGATGATTCATTGTAAATTTTCTTGTTCTAAAGATAGCAACAAATATAGAAATCTGAATGATTTTAAGCTAAATTCATAATCATAATTAAGCTTCCAACTCCAATAATTACCCACAAAATAATAGCCATTAATAGAGGTTTGTAACCAATATTTTTCATCATTTTAAATGATAAACTTGTTCCGATTAAGAATAATGTAAGCGTAAGTGCAGCTTTTGATAAATCGATAATAATTGGGCTAAATTGATGAACAAAAGGTATATAGGTATTCACACAAATGGCAATTAAAAACAATCCAATAAACCACGGAATATTAATTTTTGATGTGGTGTTTTTGAAAAACAATAAGGTTAAAAACGACAATGGAATAATCCAAAGTGCACGTGCTAATTTTACTGTTGTAGCGACTTGTAAAGCTTCTTCTCCGTATTTATTTGCTGCTCCAACGACTGAACTTGTATCGTGAATGGCGATGGCGCACCACAAACCGAATTCGTGTTGAGATAAGTTGAATAAATGTCCAAGTGGTGGAAAAATCAATAAGGCAATCGAGTTTAAAGTAAAAACAACAGCTAATGCGACCGAAATTTGATTGGGTTTTGCTTTTGTAATCGGAGCGATTGCTGCGATTGCACTTCCTCCGCAAATTGCTGTTCCCGCTGATATTAAGTATCCTGTTGCTTTTTCAATTTTGAAGAGTTTGGTAAATAAAAATCCTAAAATCATTAACGTAGAAATACTTACAACAGTGAATAGAATTCCTTCTTTTCCAGCTTGTATAGCCGAAAAGAGATTCATTCCGAATCCTAAACCTACCACAGCAACTTTCAATAAAGTGCTTGATACTTTTCGTGATTGTACTTCGTATGGATTTCCAAATATTTGAGCAACAGCAAATCCTAAAACTAATGCGATAGGAGAGCTTATAAAAGGCATTAAACATAGAAATGCACATATTAAAAAGATAACTTTTTGTGTAGTGAATTGTTGAAATAAGCCTTTTTCTGAATGTATAATTTTCATGATTTGAATAATTTTATGGTACAAATTTCTTGTACTTATTATTCAAAAAGAAATGATAAAAAGTAATCTATTATTACTTTAAGTTATAACTATTGCAAAAATTAATAAACAAATTCACCAATTTAGATTGATCACCTTCTGGAATGATAAAATTGAAATTACGTTCTATCACAAGGTTTTTAATGTCAATAATAGTTAAAGTTTGATTTTTAAGTTCTTGTAAAATGGATTGAATTGATAAAAACGCTAAAGCATCAGAATGTAACACATACGATTTTATACTTTCTGTACTTCCCAATTGAATTTCGATATTGAGTTCATTTAGCTTTATATTTTTCGATTTTAAAGCTAAATCAATGGTTTCTAAAGTTCCAGAACCAGGTTCCCGAAAAACCAACGGAATGTTCTTTAAATCATCTAATTTGATATTATTTTTGGTAAAAATAGAATGATTTTGACGAGAAACTAACACAATTTCATCTTTCATAAACGGAAAATAATGAAACGTTCTATTTTTGATTTGAGCTTCAATTAATCCAATATCAATTTTTTGATTTGCTAATAAATCTTCAATTTTTTCAGAATTTTGAATCACTAAACTCAACTGAATTTCTGGAAATCTTTTTCGAAATTCTGCCAAAATAGGTGGTAACACATATTGCGCAATTGTAGTGCTCGCACCCAAACGCAAAGTTCCCTTTTGTTTTTCTTGCAATTGTCCAATTTCAAATTCCATTTTTTGATAAACAGAAAAAATTTCCTCTGTATATTTTAATAGAATTTCGCCAGCTTTTGTCAATTTTATTTTCGTTCCATTTCGCTCGAATAACTTAATGTTAAGATTTAATTCGATTTCTTTAATATGTTTCGTAACAGCTGGTTGTGTTATGTTTAATTCGTTTGCTGCTTTCGTGAAATTCAATCGTTTAGCAACCGTATCAAAAACTTTTAATCTAAAATCGAACATAAGAAATTATTGAAATAAACTTAAATTGTATTGCTTTACCAAATCCAAAATCATATGATAACCAGCCGCAGAATTTCCGTGTTTGTCGAGTGCAGGACTGAAAACGCCAATACCAATTTTGTTTGGAACGGAAACGGTAATTCCTCCACCAACGCCAGATTTACTTGGTAAACCAATGGTGCGAGAATATTCGCCACTAAATTCGTACATTCCGGCAGTCAACATTTGTGATTGAATTAATTGTGAGATTTCTGGATTTCTATATGTTGTATCACTGTCAAAACGTGTGCATTGATGCGCAAAGAAATAACCAATTTTAGCTAAATCTTCGGCAGTTGCTTCAATAGAACATTGTTTGAAATAGTTGTTCAACTTTTCTTCATTACCTTCAATTAAGCCATTATTTTTCATCAAATAAAACATTCCACGATTTTTGTGTCCCGTTTCTTTTTCAGAATTATAAACCGATTTACTGTAATCTATCGAATTATTTTTGGTGATGTAACGAACCATTTCAAGGATTTTTTTGAAAGGAATTTCTCCTTCGCCATCAATCATAGAAGTTGTTAAAATCGCACCTGCATTCATCATCGGATTAAGAGGTTTTCCTGTTGTTTCAAGATTTGCGTAATGATTAAATGGTTTATCTGTTCCGAAATAACCCATTTTAGAAAATACATTTTTTTCCCCTTTTTCCGTAACAGCAATCATCAACGCAATGATTTTAGAAATACTTTGAATCGTAAATTTTTGGTTGACATCGCCAATATTTATCACTTTACCATTCTCATTAACCACAGAAAAAGCAATTTTATCGGCTTGCATTTTTCCTAATTCTGGAATATAATCGGCAACTTTTCCTTCTTTGTAAAAAGCTTTATTTTTCTCAAGAATATCGCTTAATGTTTTTTCATTAATCTGTAAACTTTTCGAACTATTTTTTGACGTATTTTGCCCATAAACCGTTTGATTGATTGGATTAAAACACGTTAAGGTAAGACTTAAAAGTAATGTTGAGAATGTATATCGTTTCATTTTATTTGATGTAAAACACAAACTTAAAAAATATTTGGTTGATTCGCCGAGATAAAATAGTTTTATATAAAATGTAGAATCTAAAATTTATATAAAAATGAAATATTTCGTCCTATTGTTATCGAGTTTGTCTTTTGCGCAAACCTATCAAGTGATTAATGAGGAAAATTCGTCTGTTAGTTACCGAGGTTTGGCTTTTCAGGATGCAAAAACGTTTATTGTTTCGGGTTCAAAAAATACAATTGGTAAAACGACAGATGGCGGAAAAACATTTAGTTGGATTAATCCCAAAGTTGTAGAAAATAGAGATTTTAGAGATGTAGAGGTTTTAGGAAAAGATAATTATTTGGCTTTAGGAATTGATTCTCCTGCTTATATTTTGCAATCGAAAGATGGCGGAAAATCGTGGAATAAAGTGTATGAAAATAATGAAAAAGGTATTTTTTTAGATGCAATTTATGTGGATAAAACTTCGAAGAAAATTACTGTTTTAGGCGATCCAATGTCACCAGATAAACCATTTGTATTAACGTCTTCGATTACTGATCCTACAAAATGGGAAGTTGCTAAATCGCTTCACGGTCAACCTTTACGTCTAAAAAATCCGAAAGAAGCTTTTTTTGCGTCAAGTGGAAGTAATTTGTATGTAGATGCGAAGCAAACCTTGATTGTGACAGGAGGAGAGCTATCGAATTTATACTATTATACGCCAAAAGGTGGTCAAATGTATGCGTTAGAGAAAACGAAAAGTTCTACTTCTGGAATTAATGGAATGGCTTATGACGCGACAAATAATGTTGGATACTTGGTTGGTGGAGATTTTACAAAACCAGAAGATTCGAGCTATAATTTCTATAAATTTAAGTTGGCAAATGGAAAAATTACCTTTCAAGATTCTTGGAAATATCCAATGGGATATAAATCTGGTGTAACAATTATTTCAAAAGATAAAGTCTTGGTTTGTGGCTATTCTGGAGTGGATTATTCAGCGGATGGAGGACATAATTGGACTACTATTACAGAAGATAGTTACAATACTTGCACAGTTTCGCCAGATAAAAAATATGTGATTTTGGTGGGAAATAAAGGAAAGATTGGAAAAGTTACGTTGTAAAAGATTTCTAACATTAAAATTAGATTAGAAATTGATTTTCAATTTTATAAATAATCATTTTCTTAGTAAATTTGAATAACCTAATACAATTCATAGTAAAGGGTGGTTAGTAGTTTTTTTAGTAAAAGTTCAGATATTTTTTATCTGAACTTTTTTCGTTAAAATTATTCTTAAAGTTGAGAATTAATTCTTCTTATGATTTCATAATCTTTAACTTTAATAAAATTCAATCTAAAAAATATTCAAAATGAAAAGAAGTGCAAAAGCAGTTTGGAATGGTTCGGTTACAGAAGGATCAGGAACATTAACCACACAAAGTACAGTATTAGATAATACGCAATATTCGTTCAAAAGTCGATTTGAAGAAGGAGTAGGAACAAACCCAGAAGAACTTCTGGCAGCGGCTCATGCAGGTTGTTTTACAATGAAAACTTCTGCATTACTTGGAGACGCAGGTTATACAGCAGAAAAATTAGAAACCGATTGTAAAATTGTTTTTGAAGGAGGAAAAGTTGTTCGATCAGAATTAAGTTTAACAGCAAGTATTCCTTCGATTACAGATGAAGAATTTCAGAAAATAGCAAAAGAGGCAGAAGAAACCTGTCCGATTAGTGTTTCATTTAGTTTCGAAAAAGTGTTGATTTCTGCAGTTTTAGTTGAATAAATTGATAGAATCAAAATAGAAAATCCAACAAATTACTTGTTGGATTTTTTGTTATTTCAAAACTGGAATTTCGATGTAAGAATCGTGATAAATTCGTTGTGTTTGTTTCAAGAAATCTTTCGCGGTTGCTTCATAAACATTCATAAATTGTTGCGGATTGCGGTCTGCTAAAGGAAACCATGTATTTTGAACTTGAATCATAATACGATGTCCTTTCTTGAAAGTATGTCCAACATCTGGCATAGAATACGTTACATTTGTTTTCAGATTAGGAACCATTGCTTCGGGTTTTTCAAAACTATTGCGGTATTTTCCTCGCATAATTTCGGCACGAATCAAATTTTGATATCCAGCCATCAATTTCCCATTATATTTTGGTGTATCTTCAGGAAAAACATCAATCAATTTTATTACATAATCAGCATCTGTTCCAGTTGATGAAACAAATAAATGATTTATAATTGGACCTGTAATCGTTACATCTTCCGTTAAAATATCGGTTTGATAAACCATAACATCAGGACGAGTTGACGCAAATCGTTGATCATCGACCATATATTCTCGCGGACGACTTTCTAAAACACCACCTTGATATGGAACAGGATTATTTGGATCTGCTATATATTCATCAAAACTTGTATTATTAGTCTGTTGAAAAGATATTTTTCCGTTGGCTTGCAAATACATTTTCTGAGTTGTCACATTCTTTGGTGGCCAAGTATCAAACTGTTTCCATTCGTTAGAACCTGTGATAAAGATTTGCGCTTCTGTCGGTTTGAAATTTCCTTTATCTTTTAAATAATAATTGAAAAAAGGTAATTCAATTTGTTGCTGATAATATTCACCTGTTGGCGTTCCAAACTGCATATCGCCAAACGTATCGGCTTTAGAGCGAACCCAACCACCATGAAACCATGGTCCAGCGACCAAAATATTTGTCGCATTCGGATTTTGCTTTTCAATTGCTTTATAAGTTTCAAAAGCACCATAAACATCCTCTGCGTCAAAGAAACCACCAACCGTCATCACAGCAGGTTTCACATTGGTAAGATGTGGCAAAGGATTTCTATCTTGCCAAAATTGATCATAATCAGGATGTGCAAACAAATCATTGTAGAATTTGATATTATCTTGAAAATATTTATCCTTCAATTCCTTTACAGATCCACCTTCTAAATAAAAACGGTAATTATCTTTGATTGGATATTCTAATGATTTTGGACCTTTATCTGGCGTAATTGGTTGCGGACGTTTTACACCAAATGACGACATAAATTTGAAAGAATCATTCAGAAATAATACACCATTGTGATGAAAATCGTCGCCTAAAAACCAATTCGTAACTGGTGCTTGTGGCGAAACAGCTTTCAAGGTTGGATGCGAATTAACTAAACTCATTGTTGAATAAAAACCAGGATAAGAAATTCCATAGATTCCAGCTTTTTGGTTGTAATTTTTCATGTTTTTTGCCAACCATTCCAATGTGTCGTACGTATCTGTACTTTCGTCAATCGCTTTTTTATTTTTCGTTTTATTAACAGGTCGTACATCTTCAAATTCACCCTCGCTCATCCATTTTCCTCTCACATCTTGGTAAACGAAAATAAAACCTTCGCGCATTTCTGCAGGGAAATTTCCAAGTGATTTTTTATACTCATCTGCTCCATAAGGCGCTACGGTATAAGGTGTTCGATTAAGTAAAACAGGATATTTTTTGGTTTGATCTTTTGGCGTATAAATAGCCGTGAACAATTTCGTTCCATCTCGCATCGGAATCAATTGTTCGGTCTTTTCATAATGCTCTCTAACATAGGCAGAATCTGCTTTTGCATCTTGCGCATAGCTAATTCCACTTGTCAAAATAAGACTAAGTAGAGTTGCTTTTTGAGTAAATTTTTTCACGTGTTTATCAATTTTACAATACTATAAATGTAAAAAACTTTTAAATTTTACACTTATAAATCGAATTATTTTCTACAAATGATTTCAATATCGATAAAGTTTTAATTATTTTTTATGAATTCGAAAATTCGAACACTTTTTTTGACTAAATTAGTTAGCCAAAATCAATTGAAATGAAGTTAACTGCAAAAGCAACAATTCAAATTCAGAAACCTAAAAATGAAGTTTTTGATGCGATTGTTAATCCAAATAAGATGAATCAATATTTTATCGCTTCTTCTACGGGTGCTATCGAAACTGGAAAAATTGTTGAATGGAAATTCCCTGAGTTTGATGATATTTTTCCTGTAATGGGAGGCGATTTAAAACAAGATGAATACATTTCGTTTGATTGGAGTGGCGGTGTTGATGATATGTTGGTGGAAATTTTTCTTGAAAAAGGAGAAAATGATTCGACAATTGTCAAAGTCATTGAACATGAAATGAATGATGATGAAGCTGGAATTAAGCAATTGATGGGACAAACAGAAGGTTGGGCTAATTTCTTGGCTTGTTTGAAAGCTTATCTCGAATATGGAATTAATTTGCGCAAAGGTGCTTTTGATTTTATGAAACCTTAAAAATGAACAAAAGACATACGTATGATCACAATCGAAACAATAATAAATGCTCCAATAGATCAAGTTTGGAAAGCTTTTAATTCTCCTGAAGATATTGTAAAATGGAATCAAGCTTCTGATGATTGGCATTGTCCGAAAGCAGAAAATGATTTGCAAGTTGGTGGAAAATTAAAGAGTACGATGGCTGCGAAAGATGGCAGTTTTCAATTCGAATTTGAAGCTAAATATGATGAAATCATTCCAAATAAATTTATTCGTTATTACATTGCAGATGGTCGTAAGGTTGAAATTAATTTTCATGAAGAAAATAATTTAACCAAAATCACAGAAAAATTTGAACCAGAAAGTCAAAATCCTACTGAAATGCAACAACAAGGTTGGCAAGCTATTTTGAATAGTTTCAAAAATTATGTTGAATCAAATCGATAAAAATAGTAGAAGATGGAAGAAAATAAATCGAAAATTGGTCAAATGGTTTGGGCTGATTTAACTGTTGAAAATTCGACTGAATTAAAAGATTTTTACAAAGAAGTGATTGGTTGGGAAGTCAAAAATGTTGCGATGAAAGATGGCGAAGAAGAATACAATGATTATGCAATGATGTCTTCTCCAGAAAATGCGGCTGGTGGAGTTTGTACGAAACGTGGTATGAATAAAGGAATTCCTTCGCAATGGATTATGTACATTAGTGTAGAAAATGTTGCGGAAAGTTTACAAAAAGCGTTGGAAATGGGAGGGAAATCTATTCATGAGATTAAAAATAAAGAAGGAAATCTTCAATTTGCAATTGTAGAAGATCCTGCTGGAGCTGTTTTTGGATTAGCAAATGCTTAAAATATGAAAAAAGTATCGTTTACAGAAGTAATTTATGCGCAGCCTAAACATGTGCATAAAGTAATGATTGCGCCAGATTCGTATAAAATTTGGACGAAATCGTTTAGTGAAACTTCAGATTTTAAAGGAGATTGGTCCGAAGGTTCTCATGTTTATTTCACTTATGATACCGAGAAAGGTTCGGCAGCGATGATTGCTACAATAGATGAAAATATTATTGGAAAATCAATCAAAATGCGTCATATAGGAAAGCTGAATGAAGAAGGTCAAGAAATTTTTGATGGACCAGAAATTGATGCGTGGAAAAATACAGAAGAAACCTATAAAATGGAAGATGTAGAAGGTCATACACGATTAACTTGTTCGGTGGAGATAGATGATCAGGTCTTTCCAGAAACTCAAGTCAGAGAAATGTGGATAAATGCACTACGCAAGCTGAAAGAGATTTGCGAGGATTATTGATGATGACAAATAATTTTACAACTATTGATGAATATATTCTTGGGTTTGATCAAGCCAAACAAGATATTTTAGAAAACGTAAGAAAAACTATTCACGAAGCTGTACCACAAGCAACAGAAAAGATTAATTATAAAATGCCTACTTTCCGATTAAATGGAAATGTAATTCATTTTGCGATGTTCAAAAATCATGTAGGAATTTATCCTGGAGCAGAAACAATCGAACATTTTAAAAATGATTTAACCGATTATAAAACATCAAAAGGTACAATACAACTTCCTTTGGATAAAGTTTTACCGAAGAAATTATTGAGAGAAATTGTGTTGTATAAAGTTAGTTTGATGAAAGATCAGAAAGCTGAAGAATGGACGAAATACAATGGTAATTGGGCAGAAGCGAATGAGAAAATTCAACAAGTTGTAAATGAAACGGAACTTGTAAAAGAGTTTAAATGGGGTGGAGATATTTATACGTTTAACAAGAAAAATGTGTTGGCATTTAGTGGTTTCAAAAATCATTTTGCGTTGTGGTTTCACAATGGCGTTTTCTTGAAAGATCAATATAAAGTTTTGGTGAATGCGAATGAAGAAAAAACGAAAGCTTTGCGTCAATGGAGATTTAATTCTGCCGATGAAATTGATGTCGAAAAAGTAAGAGAATATGTCTTAGAAGCGATTCAATTGGTGAAAGACGGAAAGGAAATAAAACCTCAAAAATCTGTACCAAAAGAAGTTGATGGGATTTTGAAAGAAACTCTAAATCAAAACAATAAATTATTTACTTCATTTAAAGCTTTAACTTCAGGAAGACAAAAAGAATACATCGAATATATTGATGAAGCAAAACAAGAGAAAACGAAAATTTCTCGCATCGAAAAAATAAAACCTATGATTTTAGAAGGAAAAGGTTTGAATGATAAATATCGAAAATAATGCAATATGAAGTCGCAAATTTAGAAGAATATTTAACGTCAATTCCAGTAGAAAGAAAAGAAGCTGTTGAGAAATTAATTAAAATTTTGGCAGATAAATTACCCACTGGTTTCGAGTTGCAGTTGAGCTATGGTCATCTTGGGTTTGTTGTACCGTTTTCACTTTATCCGAATGGTTATCATTGCGATCCGAAATCACCGTTGCCGTTTATCAATATTGCTTCTCAAAAGAATTTCATTGCGTTATATCACATGGGAATTTATATGGACAATAAATTGCTGAATTGGTTTGTTGATGAATATCCAAAATACTCAAAACGTAAATTAGATATGGGAAAAAGTTGTATTCGTTTCAAAAAAGTAGAGGATATTCCGTTTGAATTAATCGGAGAATTAGCGCAAAAAATTACGCCACAACAATGGATAGAAAATTATGAAAAAGTACTACTTAATCGAAAAAAATAAATCATGTCACAAATCGATAAATTTTTAAAAAAATTAGAAAAAAATAATAACCGCGAATGGTTTACAGAACATAAAGTTGAATTTGATACAGCGAAAGCTGAAGCAGATTCAATTTTCAATGTGATTTACCAAGAATTAAGTAAAAAGGAAGAATTAGAACCGCTTAAAATTTATAGAATTTATAGAGATGTTCGTTTTTCTCATGATAAAACTCCTTATAAAACTCATTTTTCTGCGCAAACAGGTCGCAAAAAGCCACTTAATAGAGGTGGGTATTATTTCCATATTCAACCGAATCATAATTTTATAGGTGTTGGTTTTTGGGGACCAGAGCGCGATGATTTGCTTCGTATTAGAAAAGATATTGAAGTTTCGGATGAATTAGCAAAGATTTTGCAATCAAAAATGATTCAGAAAGAATTTGGAGAAATGCAAGGAGATGAAGTGAAATCTGCGCCAAAAGGTTTTTCTAAAGATCATGAACGAATTGAATTATTACGTAAAAAGCAATATTTATTTATCAAGAATTTCACGGATGAAGAAGTTTTAGCAAAAGATTTTCCGCAGAAAGTGGCGAAATCAATTCAGGTTCTTCAACCATTTTTGAATTATATGACAGAGGTTTTAACAACCGATGAAAATGGTCAACCATTATATTAAAAAAATAATCACAAAAAAACACTATATTATGGCTAAAGTACACGCTTACTTAAATTTTAACGGAGATTGCGAAAAGGCATTTCAGTTTTATGAAACTGTTTTTGAAACGCAAAATATTGGGATGTATAAAATGGTAGATATGCCGCCAAATCCAGAATTTCAGATTCCAGAAAGTGCAAAGGATAAAGTTTCGCATGTGGCATTGTTTATTAATGAAACAACAATGTTAATGGGTTCTGATATTATTGAAGAATTTGGACATCAATACAAAGCTGGAAATAATAATTACATTATGCTTGATGTTGATAATCCCGCAGAAGCGCATCAATTATATGATCGTCTTTCGGTAAATGCAAAATCGTTAGAAATGCCTTTGGCTGAGCAGTTTTTTGCTGAGCTTTATGCGTCTTTTATTGATCAATTTGGAACACCTTGGATGATTCATTTCGAAGGAAATAAAGCGCATTCGATGTAAAATATAGTTTAAGAATAAAACATAAAACCTCTCAACTTGAGAGGTTTTATGTTTTAATGATATAATCTAAATCCTAATTTTAGGCATATATTGGCATGTCTATCAAACAATGCATGTACAAGCTCTTCTTCGTCATCAATTTCTTTGGCTAAACAAAAATAATATTGATCTAAAATTGTACTCAAAATTGGAGAAGGGTTTACATATCCAGATAAGGCTTTTGCTCCTGTAACATCAATAAAATATTGAAAACTTTCGTCTTCCAAATTTAAACTCATTGTATTTGCAAAATGAACAATTTTATCGGTTAGTTTTCCTTGAAAAATTTCTGCTACTTCTTCCAAACTATAGTAATAATCATCAATTTGAATTTGATTTCCTTCGCCTTCAAAAACTAAATAAATGATTTTATAATCTCTAAAATATTTATCATGATAAAGAAGATTGGTCAAACTTTCTTCGAAACCTTCAAAGCTATCAGTCGTTTTATAAACATTTGTAATCTGAAATTCTCGAGCCAAATGTTCCAAAAATTCCAATAATTGCGAATCATTTTGCTCTTCAATATCTGCTACAGATTCCAAACAAAACAATTTGAAATCATCTTCGTCTTCAGTTCGTATAATATCCTTCATCTATTTTACTATTTTTCAAAGGTAAGATGTAATTTTTAAATGATTAAAATCACGCGAACAATGATTAATATTTAATAATTTAGAATTATTCTATATAAATAAATTTAATGAAAAATAATATTGATTTACAAAGTCTTGCGGAACAATTGAGTTGTCCAAATGGAGACGAAGGGATTGAAGTTGGTGAGCAAATGAATGAAAGTAATTTTGGCATGACGAAAACGACAATAGATCATTTACAATTACAAAATCAAGAACAAATTTTGGAGTTAGGTCATGGAAATTGTAAGCATTTACCTTATGTATTAAATCAAGCAAAGGATTTAGAATATATTGGTTTAGAACTTTCACAGGTCATGAAAAATAGTGCTATCACGAACAATTCTGATTATTTGAATGCAAATATTAGATTTGAAATAATTATGGATGAAAGAATTCATTTTTATGAAAAACGTTTTGATAAAATTTTCACAGTGAATACAATCTATTTTTGGAAAAATCCTAAATTTTTCTTGAGTGAAATTTATAGAGTCTTGAAATTCAATGGGGAATTTGCTCTTACTTTTGCTAAAAAGGAATTTATGGAAACTTTACCTTTTACTCAATTTGGCTTCAATTTATACACAGAAGACGAAGTGATAAAACTATTGAAATCAGCTAAATTTTCTATTGAAAATAGAAAAACATTTTCAGAAAGTGTAATTAGCAAAGCTGGCGAAAAAGTTGAAAGAGAGTATAGTATAATTATTGCAAAAAAATAAAATGATTTTTATTGATAATAAACTTAATTTTTTTGAGAAAAGAATGAGTAAATAATTTCTAAAGTAGAAAGAATTAGCAGAAATTTGTATCCTTATTTCAAGAATATGAAACAACCACAAAGAGTATTCGATTTATCTCGATTTCAAGAAAAAAATACACCTAACATTTCGATTTTTAATTACAAAGAAAAAGGAGAATGGAAGGGAATTTCTACAACAGATTTTATCAATCGAGTAAATAATATTTCGAAAGGTTTGATTGCAAATGGTGTTCAACAAAATGATAAAGTTGCGTTAATCAGCGAAAATCGTTTAGAATGGAATTTAGTAGATTTTGCAATTCAGCAAATTGGAGCTGTTGTTGTGGCAATTTATCCCAATATTTCGGATAATGATTACGAATTTATTCTAAATGATGCCGAAATCAAACTTTGTTTTGTGAGCAATGATGCGTTGTATCAACGATTATTAGGAATCAAAGATCGTATTCCAAATCTTGAACAAGTTTATACATTTAATACTTATCCGCATACACCAAATTGGATTGAGCTAATTTCGAAAGGAATTTCTATTGCTGATGAGGTTTTACAAACAAATATGGACAATGTAAAACCAACTGATTTAGCAACTCTTATTTATACTTCTGGAACAACAGGAAACCCGAAAGGCGTTATGCTTTCTCACGAAAATTTATTGGCTGATGTCAATAGTTCCGAATATTCTTTTCCTGTAAAAGCGTATGATAAAGCGTTGTCTTTTTTACCTGCTTGTCATGCGTATGAACGCGTCTTTCAATACGTGTACATCAAAATGGGATTACCAATCTATTTTGCACAATCAATGGATACGATTGGGCAAGATATGAAAGAAGTTCAACCACATATTTTTTCGGCTGTTCCACGTGTTTTAGAGAAAGTTTACGATAAAATAATGGCGACTGGAGAACAATTGACAGGAGTAAAAAGAGCTTTATTCTTTTGGGCAATTTCGTTAGGAGAACAGTATGATTTAGATGAATCAAAGCTTTCGGCTTGGTATAAATTTCAATTAAACATTGCTCGAAAATTAATTTTTTCGAAATGGAAAGCGGCGCTTGGCGGTAATGTCAAAGGAATTGCATCGGGAAGTGCAACTTTACAAACTCGTTTATTAAAATTGTATTTAGCAGCCGGAATTCCAATTTACGAAGGTTATGGTTTAACAGAAGCTGGACCTTGTTTATCTGTAAATTGTATCAAACGTGGAATGAAAATCGGAACTGTAGGTATTCCTTTGATTGATATTGAAATTAAATTAGCTGAAGATGGAGAAATCTTAGCAAAAGGTAAAAATATCATGCAAGGATATTATAAAAATTCTGAGGCGACGGCTGAGGTTTTGAAAGATGGTTGGTTGTATACGGGCGATATTGGTGAATGGGTTGATGATAAATTCTTAAAAATTATCGATCGTAAAAAAGAAATGTTCAAAACTTCTGGAGGAAAATATGTTGTGCCACAACAAATTGAGAAAATTCTTTCCGAATCTAATTATATCGAACAAATTATGGTAGTTGGAGAAGGACGAAAATTCCCAGCAGCTTTGGTTATTCCTTCTTATGAAAACTGTATTGATTGGGCAAAAACAAATGAACCTTCATTGATTAATTTACCTCGTGAAGAGTTTTTAACGCATCCAAAAATTTATGAATTGATAGGAAATGAAATCAATAAATTAAATGTCAATTTTGGAAATTGGGAAAAAATTAAAAAATTTCATTTACTGCCCTATGAATTTACAATTGAAGCTGGAGAATTAACGCCAACTTTGAAAATGAAACGTAAAATCATTTCAGAAAAATATAAAAAAGAAATTGACGAAATTTATCAATAAAAAAAAACCTCAATTCATGATGAATTGAGGTTTTTTTTATGGATTCATTCTTCCATTGGAATATCCTCGAATCACAGTATAATTTACTTTACTTATACTATCACTAAAAGAAGCGTTATCGGTATATAGAATAAAATCTACTTTCTCTTTGATATTTCCATGAGTTTCAAATTCATTATAAAGTGAATTAACTTGAAGTTTTCCTTTATTCTCCTTTAAGAATAATTCAAAAAATGAATCATTTCCACCTTTTGGAATAAAATAATTAGTTGGTAAATATTTACAATCACAATTATCAGTGCTCAAATAATAGTGTCCAGAACATTGTAATTCATATAATTTAATATCTCTAATTTTATAAGACTTTTTAAAATCAGAGCTGCAAGAGTAAAATAATAGTAGAAATAAAATTAGATATTTCATAATTGTAATATTTATGACGAAAATAATTCTTTTTAAGTTGAAGATAAAATTTATGAAAAACTCATCATTTTATGCTATTTTCGACGAATTCTTTTCAAAATTACAAAACTATAAGTGCGCTATGGAAGCAACCAGAATTTTTGATTTACCAAAACGTCAGCTGGAGAAGTTTCCTGATTTATCCATGTTTGTATCCAAACAAAATGGAGAATGGAAACCGATGAAAACCACAACTTTTTTAGAACATGTTAATGCAATCTCAAAAGGATTGATCGCTTGTGGAGTTCAGCCAGGTGAAAAAGTGGGATTAATCTCAGAAAATCGTGTCGAATGGAATATAATAGATTATGCGATACAACAAATCGGAGCTGTTGTGGTAGCGATTTATCCGAATATTTCTGACAACGATTACGAATATATTTTTAGCGATTCGGCTATAAAATTGTGTTTTACAAGTAATCTCGATTTGTACACGCGAATCAATCAACTAAAAACAAAATTGCCTTCATTAGAGCAATTGTACTCGATTGATGAGTTTGAAAATACCGAAAGTTGGAATGTTTTAATCGAAAAAGGAAAAACAATTCAACAAGAAGAAATAGATAAACGTGCCGCAAATGTAAAGCACGAAGATTTAGCTTTTTTAATCTATACGTCAGGAACAACAGGAAATCCGAAAGGTGTGATGTTGTCGCATAAAAACATTATTGCAGATGTTATTGCTTGCGAATATTCAACACCACTTGATCCTTACGATCGTGCTTTGACCTTTCTTCCAGCTTGTCATGCGTATGAGCGAACAATTCAGTACTTGTATGTGTACATGGGAATTTCGATATATTTTGCAGAATCGATGGAGAAGATTGGCGATAATTTAAAAGAAATCAAACCGCATATGATTACGGCTGTTCCTCGTGTGATTGAAAAAGTGTATGAGAAAATCATGCAAACGGGAGCGCAATTATCAGGTTTTAAGAAATCTATTTTTGATTGGGCTGTAAAAATTGGCGATGAGTTTGTGTTAGAAGACGATCAGCGTTCGGCAATTTATAATTTGAAATTAGCAATTGCTAGAAAATTAGTTTTACACAAATGGTACGAAGGACTTGGAGGCGAATTAAAAGCAATTGTAACGGGAAGTGCAGCGATTCAACAACGAATTGTTCGCGTATTTTTAGCCGCTGAAATCCCAATTTATGAAGGTTATGGATTGACAGAAGCTTCACCAGTAATTGCGGTGAATTGTTTTCGTCGAGGAAAAAAGATTGGAACTGTTGGACCTCCGCTGAAAGGTGTTGAAGTAAAATTGGCTGATGATGGCGAAATTTTAGTAAAAGGTGATATTGTGATGATGGGTTATCATAATTTGCCAGAAAAAACTGCCGAAGAAATCAGAGATGGTTGGTTATATACGGGGGATATTGGCGAATGGGTTGACAATAAATTCTTGAAAATTGTTGACCGTAAAAAAGAAATGTACAAAACTTCGGGAGGAAAATATATTGTTCCACAACAAATCGAAATGAAAATGGTAGAATCGCCATTCATCGAGCAATTGATGGTTGTTGGAGAAGGCGAGAAGTTTCCTGGAGCTTTTGTGGTTCCGAGTTATACAAATCTCAAAAAATGGGCGCAGTCAAATGCTTCTGAAATTGTAAATCTTCCTCATGATGAATTTCAGAAAAGTGATGTTGTCAAAAAGAAATTAGAAGATGAAATCAATCAACTGAATAATCATTTCGGACATTGGGAGCAAATCAAAAAGATTGCAACTATTCCAAATGAAATGACTGTAGAAGGAGGAGAGTTGACGCCAACGTTAAAGTTTAAACGTAAAATCATTTTAGAAAAATACAAGAAACAATACCAAGAAATTTTTGGATAATTAGAAAGAGTCTCAGTTTTTGAGGCTCTTTTTTTATAACCTTTAATTAAGATTAAAATCTATATTTTTGTAAAAACAAAATCAGTTGAATTCAGTTAAAGTTTATGCAAAACAGACAAGCAATTGGGGATTATTATTCGGTAGTCTTTTATTTTTTGCTTGTTCAATTTATTTATTTCTAAATGCCAATCAAGTTAATTCTTCGCAAACTGCAAAAGTTTTAAGTGGAATTTTATTTGTTCCAAGTTTACTATTCATCATCGTTTCAATCAAAAAGTTGATGAAAAAACAATTGATTTTATTGATTGATAAAAAAGGAATTGTTTACAAACCTACGGATCATTTGAATTATATTGAATGGGGAAAAATTTTAGAAATTGAAGAACTGAAATTGCCTCGCCAACGTGTCATTAATATAAAAGTTATTGATGCAGATGATTTTATCCATAACGAAACGCAGAAATTCTTACAAGCACGCATGAGATTTTGGAATAAAATGTATGGTGCTGTTATTTCGTTTGATGCAAATACATTAGATAAAAATCACTTCGAAATCATGAATCTTTTTGATGAATTTATGGAAGATTATAAGATTTCTACAGCTTCAAAAAATGATTAATTCGAAAGAATAGACTATTTTTGCAGCATGCAAATCGATTTACTTTATAAAAATTTGGGCATCAAAGATATGAATGCAATGCAACGTTCAGCATTCAAAATGTCCGAAAATCAACGAGATTTAATTCTATTATCACCAACAGGTTCTGGTAAAACATTGGCGTTTTTATTTCCGACTTTAAGAGATTTAAATCCAGATGTAAAAGGTGTTCAAACCTTAATTTTAGTTCCTGCGCGTGAGTTAGCTTTACAAATCGAAACAGTTTTCAAATCGATGAAATCTGATTATAAAGTAACATGTTGTTATGGTGGACACAATACAAAAGTTGAGCAAAATACTTTGTTAGAAGCTCCGGCTGTATTAATAGGGACTCCAGGACGTATTGCGTATCATTTACGTAACGAAAATTTTGATCCTTCAACTGTTCAGACTTTAATTTTAGACGAGTTTGATAAAGCGTTAGAATTAGGTTTTCAAGAAGATATGAGCTTTATTGTTGAGCAACTTTCTGGCTTGAAACAACGTATTTTGACTTCTGCAACAGAAATGGAAAGCATTCCAGAATTTGTCGGATTGAATGACGAAAAAATCGTGAGTTATCTAAAACAAATCGAGGTTAAACCTGATTTACATATGAAAGTGGTGAATACCATTTCGGAAGAAAAATTGGATACATTATTCAATTTGATTTGTAAAATTGGAAGCAAACGCATGTTGATTTTCTGTAATCACCGCGATGCTGTTGACCGTATAAGTAATTTGTTGCATGAAAAAGGAATTGCGCGCGAAAGTTTTCATGGAGGAATGGAACAAGACGAACGTGAACGTGCGTTACTGAAATTTAGAAATGATTCGGTTCGAGTTTTAATTACAACAGATTTGGCTGCGCGTGGTTTGGATATTCCAGAAGTAGATTCGATTATTCATTATCAATTACCTGCAAAAGAAGCTGCTTTTATTCACCGTAATGGGCGTACAGCGCGTATGAATGCGAAAGGTTTTGTGTATTTAATTATCAGTAATGAAGAGCATTTTCCTTTTGTTAAAGAAAATTTACCTGTCGAAAATGTAGGAGGAACTTATAAAATTCCAGAACGTACTCCTTACCAAACGATTTATATTTCTGCAGGAAAAAAAGATAAAGTAAACAAGGTTGATATCGTGGGATTTTTATTTAAAAAAGGAAACCTAGAAAAAAACGATGTCGGAATTATTGAGGTAAAAGATACCACTTCGTATGTTGCGATTAACCGTAAAAAAGTTCCGGACTTATTGAAAAAATTGAACGGTCAAAAAGTAAAAAATAAGAAAGTAAAAATGCAAATCGCATATTAATCAATAACTTATAAAATATAGTTTTATGCTAGCCCACCATGTGTTTTTTTGGTTGAAAGATGATGTAACAAAAGAAGAAATGAATACATTTCACCAAGCTTTGAAAGATTTAAAACCAATTGCTGATTCAACTTTTTTTCATGTAGGAACACCTGCAAATATTGAAAGAGATGTGATAGATACTTCTTATTCATTCTCGTTGTTCTTAGCTTTTGAAACAATGGAGCAATTTGAAGCATATCAAAAACATCCGCAACATCTCGAATTTTTGAATGGACCAAATAAATTAGCAAAGAGAGTTTTAATCTATGATGCAGATTAAAAGCTCTTTTTGAAATGATTTAGAGAATAATTCGTAAAAACATGATTTTTCTCTTAATATTTATTGTTTAGAAGTTTTCTTAGAAAGAAATCCGTAAAGGAGAAAAAAACTAAATTTTTCATTTTTTTTTGTAGTTTGCAACTCAAAATTGATGGGATAAAATTATCAATTTGTTTTGTTAATGAACTAAACTCTTTATTATGAAAAACCTGCCTTTTAAATATGCGATTATTCTTTCTGTAGTTGCTTCGTTCGAATGTGTTAATGCTCAAGTCGGAATAGGAACGGATAACCCCAATCCTTCTTCATCTTTAGATATTTCCAGCCAAAATACAGGTGTTTTAATTCCTAGAATTAATTTGACTGCCACCGATTTATCGACTCCTATAAATAATCCTGAAAATTCTTTGTTAATTTTCAATACAGCTCAAAATGGTTCTGGAAAAAATGCTGTATTTCCAGGATATTATTATTGGTTGAAAAAAGATGGACAAACGGGAGAATGGATTAGATTAAGTCTAAGTCAAGAAGAGCCTTGGCGTATACAAAATACCACCAATGTTGCAACTGCCAATGACCAGAATATTTACCAACAAGGTAAGGTAGCAGTCGGTTTTACAGAAACGGATGCTGTATCTGGTAAACAAATGGAGATAAAAGGAGATTTTAAGACAGCTTATGAACGAGTGGCGCAAAGTGTAGGAATCGAAACATCTGGTGCAGTATCAGGTTCCCAATCTGTAAATTTATATAATAGAAATACTCAGGTATCGGGGCGTGGAACAACTCTTGACATGACCACAAGTAATATTACGCTGAGAAGTGGACGCAGTTCTGTTTTGGACTCTTCTATAAGTATTTTGGATAATCGTCTGAATATAGGAGCTCGTAATGATGTAGCAAGTCCATCTAGATCACTTCTGAATATTGATTTTAATCCATCGAGTAAGGAAATGACATTATATTCGATTGCTTCAAGTTCTCCAATCCTGACCGGAAATCATTTTAAATCAGAGATTATTTTGGATGGAGCAAGAGGCATCAAATTTAATTTTAATACAAATGGAGCAACTGGTAATGAAGTGAATACAGACAGTTATATGTTTCCTCGTACAATTGGAACAAAAGGTCAAGTACTTGTTGTGGGTGATATCCCATCAGGAGCTTCTTACACCCAGTTAGAATGGAAAAATATCGCGGACTTAAAAAGTGACAGCCACAATAAAATAAACTATTCGAATCAAATTCAAGAGACAGGAAAAAAATGGATGAATGGGGCATCTATTCAAGAACTAACAACTGAAATTATATTAGATAATTCTAAGAATAGTATTGTTCTTCCAAAAGAGCTTGAGCTATCACCTGTTTCAAAAATAATTAATGTCCGATTAATTCACCAAGAAAGTACACGCATAGCAAACAATGTTTTAAGTTATAATATGAATGCACGCGAGGTGATTATGGAAGGAGAAACTCTTCCGAAAGGAAAATATTACCTTATACTTGAATTTTTTGAAAATAAATAAAATACTACAATAGGAAGCAAATATTACTTTTTTATATAATCTCAGATTTAATAGTAATTTTTCAATTGATTTAAACGCTTTCGTTAGGTGAAAAATTATTCGTTTATCCTGTTTTTACTATCATCGTAAAATTCAATCCGAACTCTTTTCAAATCTATTCAAAGAAATTGTACTTTTGCATACGATTTCAGAGTTTTGAGATCAATAGAATATAAGCAATGATTATAGAGACAGAAGAAGAGTTAATCGGAATGAAAAAAGTCAGCGAAGCTGTAGCGGTAACTCTGAAAGAGATGAAAGATTATGTGAAACCAGGAATGTCAACCAAAGAATTGGATGATTTTGGAGCGGCAATCATGAAGAAATTTGGATGTAAATCTGCACCGTATGAGTCGTATCAATTTCCTGGTTATACTTGCTTAAGTGTCAATGAAGAAATTTGTCACGGAATTCCAAGAGCCGATAAAATTTTGAAAGACGGAGATGTGATTAATATTGATGTTTCTGGAGAATTAGGTGGTTTTTGGGCTGATAATGGAGGTTCTATTGTTGTTGGAGAAGATGTGAATGGTTATCAAAAAATTGTTGATGCATCTATTTCTGCGCTTCAAAAAGCAATTGCGGCTGTAAAATCTGGAGTTAAAATCGCTGATATTGGTGGAATTATTGAGAAAGAAGCAAAAAAACATCATTATCATGTGATTGAGAATTTAACTGGTCATGGAGTAGGGCGTTCGTTGCACGAAGAACCGTTAGATTTGATGAATTTCAGAGACCCTGATGATAAACGTCGATTCCGTAAAAATTCAGTTATTGCATTGGAAACTTTTATTTCAGAAAATTCTTACGAAGCAATTGAGCAAGCGGATGGTTGGACAATGATAGGAAATGCACCTGGCGTTTTTGCACAACACGAACATACTGTTTTGGTTACTTCTGAAGGTCCTATGATTTTAACGCACATGAATGGTAATTGGTAAAATTATATGAAGAGAAACGAATATATTAAAGTAGACCGCGAAGTGGTCAAAAAAATGAGCGAAGATATTCAGGCTTATTTAACAGAAAATAAGTTGGAACGTGTAAAAACTAAGGATATGATGCCTTTCTTAATTGAAAAAGGATATTTTCCTCACGACCGTAAAAAAGGATATCCTTTGCGTCAGATTCTAACAGATTTGAAAAAATCGGAAGAATTACATTTATTACCGCAAGCATTTCCAGAATATTTGGAAATCGAGAATAAAAAAACATCTACCTACTGGTATTTTAGTCCAGTAAAATAATATTAAACACTTCTATTGAAGTGTTTTTTTTATTGCTAACAAATTCAAAATCTTTACTTTTTGGAATATTAATTGAAACAATCTTATTGTTTTTTAGTTGAAAAAAACAAGTTTTCTAATTTCTTATCTTATGTCAATGAAATCTCGCTGATGACTGAGCTAAATTTGTCCTATCAAAATAAATAATTAATTAAAAACAATCAAATAATCATTCGTTATGAAAAAATTATTATTCACGTTAATGTTATCAGCAGCTTCAATGTCTGCATTTGCTCAAAATTATACAAATGATAAAGCGCACTCAAAATTAGGCTTTTCTGTTTCTCACATGACAATTTCTGATGTTGAAGGACAATTCCAAAATTTTGATGTTCATTTAAACTTTACAAAAGAAGATTTAAGCGATGCAAAATTTCATGTAGTTGCAGATATCAATTCAATCAATACAGGAGTTGAGGCACGTGATAATCATTTAAAATCAGCAGATTTTTTCAATGCAGCAAAAAATTCAAAACTAGAATTCTCTTCAAAAGGAATTACACGTGTTAAAGGAAATCAATTTAAAATGGTTGGTGATTTAACATTAAATGGAGTAACAAAACCAGTTGCGTTAAAATTAGTTTACAACGGAAGTATTAACAATAACGGAGTTAAAACGTACGGATTTACAGTAAAAGGAAATGTAAAAAGAAGTGATTTTAATATCGGTGGTAATTTCCCAGAAGCTGTTGTAGGTGATGTTGTTACCTTAACATCTAACTTAGAATTTGCAGCTCCAAAAGCTAAATAATAATAAATAAAATATACTGTAAAAATCGTGAATTTCAATACGTTAAAATCTATAACTTCAAGTTTTTCTACAACTGATAAAATGCCAGTTTTATTTTTAGGACATGGCTCTCCGATGAACGCAATCGAAGAAAATATTTTTGTAGAAGGTTGGAAGAATATTGGAAAAACAATCCCAAAACCAAATGCGATTATTTGTATTTCGGCACATTGGGAAACGAAAGGGACTAAAGTTATGGCTTTAGAACAACCGAAAACGATTCACGATTTTTATGGTTTTCCACAAGCTTTATTCGATGTTGAATATCCAGCACCAGGAAGTCCTGAATTAGCAACAGAGGTCAAAAATTTAATTAAAACAACAGATGTCGATTTAGACAAAATGTGGGGATTTGACCACGGCTCTTGGAGTGTGATTAAATTTTTGTATCCAGAAGCAGATGTTCCGATGATAGAACTGAGTTTGGATGTTTATAAAACGCCAAAAGAGCATTACGAATTAGCGAAGGAATTAGACGCTTTGCGTAGTAAAGGGATATTAATAGTAGGAAGTGGGAATGTTGTACACAATTTGAGAGCATTAAATTGGAGCGAGCCAAATGCTGGTTATGATTGGGCTTATGAAGTGAATGATACATTCAAGAATATTGTTCAAACAGGTAATCACGACGAATTGTTCAATTTTGTACAAAAAGGTAGCGCATTTAATCTCGCCGTACCATCTATGGAACATTATTTGCCATCTATTTACGCATTAGCATTACAAGGAAAAGAAGAGGAAGTAACACTTTTTAATGACAAATTAATTTACGGATCATTAGGAATGTTATCATTCAAAATAGGATAAATAAATCAATTTAAATAACAAATAAAAACAAAACATTATGGCAACAAAATGGAATTTAGACCCTTCTCATTCAGAAGTTCAATTTAAAGTAAAACACATGGTAATTTCTACAGTAACAGGAAATTTTGATCATTTCAATGCTGGTGTAGAAAGTAATAGTAACGATTTTTCTGATGCAAAATTTGAATTTGATGCAAAAGTAGATTCAATCAATACAAAAAATTCAGATCGTGATGGACATTTAAAATCAGCTGATTTTTTCGCTGCTGAACAATTTCCAGAAATGAAATTTGAAAGTACTTCAGGTATTCAAAACGGAAAAATTGAGGGAACTTTAGAAATCCGTGGAGAGAAAAAACCAATCACTTTAAATGCAGATTTTGGTGGAGTTATTACTGATCCTTGGGGATTAGAAAGAGCTGGTTTCGAATTCTCAGGCGAAATCAATCGTAAAGATTACGGATTAGGATGGAGCCAAGTAACAGAAGCAGGAGGATTAGTAGTTTCTGATAAAGTAAAATTATTGGTGAATTTAGAGTTTACTCAAGCCCAATAATCATAATTTTTAATAGCAAAAAAGCCACTTCCAACGAAGTGGCTTTTTTGTATTATTTATTTTTGTTCTCCCAAAAAGTAGCATTTTTAATTCCGATTTCTAACGGATTGAAATCAGGATTTTTAATTCCTTTTTTACGTTTGTCTTTATAATCTTTCCAGACTTTAAGCCCAACTCCGCTCAATAATAAAATAGCGATAACATTTACCCATGCCATTAAACCTACACCAATATCACCAATTGCCCAAGCAGTTTCAGCAGTTTTGATTGTTCCGTAATACGTAGCGCCCAAGAAACAAAAACGTAAAATCCATACATAAACTTTTGTATTTTTTCCTTTGAAAATGTATGTAATATTCGTTTCCGCATAATAGTAATAAGCCATAATTGTTGTAAAAGCAAAGAAAAACAAAGCAATTGCAACAAAACTATTTCCGAATGAAGGAAAATGACTCGAAACAGCTGCTTGTGTAAAACCTGTATAATCTACACCAGGAAGATTTTGAGTAATGAAACTTCCCGCTTTTTCTGGGTGATTTACATTGTATTTTCCCGTAAATAAAATCATAAAAGCAGTTGCTGTACACACAAATAATGTATCGATGTAAACAGAAAAAGCTTGTACCAAACCTTGTTGTGCAGGATGGTTTACTTCCGCAGCCGCAGCCGCATGAGGAGCAGTTCCTTGACCAGCTTCGTTAGAATAAATTCCACGTTTTATTCCCCAAGCAATTGCAGATCCAAAAACACCACTATAAAGTGATTCTTGATTGAAAGCTGATGAAAAAATTAATCGTAAAACTGATGGAACTTGATGAATATTCATTCCAATAATAATGATTGCCATCAAGATGTAAGCACCTGCCATAAAGGGAACGATGAATTCAGAAGCTTGTCCTAAACGTTTTACACCTCCAAAAATAATTAAAGCTAATAATCCAATAATGATGAATCCTACAATGTTGATTGGAATTCCGACAAAATTGTAAATAGGAATATCAAACGCATTGTTTAAAGCTGATGAAATACTATTCGATTGTACGCCTGGTAATAACAATCCGCAGCTCATAATTGTAATGATTGCAAACAAAACTGCGTACCATTTGATTCCTAAACCTTTTTCGATGTAGTATGATGGTCCACCACGATATTCTCCATCGATTTCTTGCTTATAGACTTGTCCCAATGCAGATTCGATAAAGGCAGATGCACTTCCTAAAAATGCGATAAACCACATCCAGAAAATTGCTCCAGGTCCTCCCATTGCGATTGCGGTAGCAACTCCAACAATATTTCCTGTCCCTACACGACCAGAGATAGCTAAAGAAAATGCTTGGAAAGGAGTGATTCCTTTGTCCGATTTTTCGCCACTAAATAGCAAGCGAACCATGTCTTTTATGTAAACGATTTGTAAAAATCCGGTGCGAATAGAGAAGTAAATTCCTGTTAAAGCGCAAAGTCCAATTAATGCATATGACCAAACATATCCACTTATGATATTGACGATATCATCCATTTGAGTATAAAATTTTTGTTCTTGTGTTTATTTGTGGTGCTAAAATGCTAAAAAAATCTTAATTATAAGATTTAATCTGTTTATTTATTCGAAAAAATAAATACAAGCAAGAATTTTATTCTAAATTTTGAAGATATCTTATTTAAACCTTTAGTTTGATAAAAGGTATGTAATTAGTTAAATATAAATAAAAAAGGTTACAAATTACTGTAACCTTTTTCTGTTTTTTTATTATGATCGAATGATTTTTAGTTTTGCAAAATTTAAGAGTAATTTTTTTTCTCCTGCATTATCAAAATGAATAATTGCTTTCATATCTGATGGTTCTCCTTGCAAATCTTTCACAATTCCTCGTCCAAAACGATCGTGAACAACAACTTGACCAACTTGCAAACCTTGTGCATTTGCTGTTGATGAAGCGTTACTTTTTGTTTGATTTAGTGGTTTGAAATTTGACCTTGGTTGAGCTGGTTCTACACGAGCTCTTGGATTTGGTCTTGCAACTGATTTTTCTCGTTGTTGATAGTTTTGTGGTGTTGGTTCATCTCCAAATAAATCAGCCGATAATCCACTATTATTAGAAGCTCTTGCAGAAATATTCAGATTTTTCCATTCTAAGAAACTATCATCAATTTCTTCTAAGAAACGAGATGGTTCACAATCGATAATTTTTCCCCAACGAAAACGTGAAACAGAATAGGTCATATAAGCCACTTTCTCAGCGCGCGTTAAGGCAACATAAAATAAGCGACGTTCTTCTTCTAACTCAGCGCGCGTGTTAACACTCATCATAGAAGGGAAAAGATTTTCTTCTAAACCTGCAATAAATACAACAGGGAATTCTAAACCTTTTGCTAAGTGGACCGTCATCAAATTGACCTTGTTATCGTCATCTTCCTCGTTATCCGCATCAGTTGCTAAAGCAATATTTTCTAAGAAACCTCCTAAAGAAGCATCTCCTTCGTCTAATTGTTGTTGTTCTTCGACATAACCTTGGATCGAATTTAACAACTCTTGAACGTTCTCTAAGCGAGAAACACCTTCTGGTGTAGAATCTTCTTTCAACGCATTCAACAATTGTGTTGTTTTAGCCATTTCCATTGTTACTTCATATACATCATGTGATTTTAGCATCACTTGGAAACGCTTAATCATCAACACAAAATCATTCAATTTGTTTGATGTTCCTGCATTTATTCCAATGGTTGGAGCATACATCGCAATATTTTCAATCAAAGAAAATAAACTAATTTGATGTTGATCTGCTGCGACCAAAAGTTTAGAAATTGTTGTTTGACCAATTCCACGTGCTGGATAATTGATTGTTCGCAATAAAGCTTCTTCATCATTTTGATTAATCAATAACCTCATATAGCTAACCATATCCTTAATCTCTTTGCGCTGATAGAAAGAAGTTCCGCCATAAACACGGTACTGAATTCCTCTTTTTCTCAAGGCTTCTTCTAAAGCACGAGATTGCGCATTGGTACGATAAAGAATAGCAAAATCTTTTGGTTGAAGATGTTTATTGATCTGTCTTTCCCAAATCTGAGTTGCAATATAACGTGCTTCATCAGCATCAGAAAGTCCACGATAAACGGCTATTTTCTCACCAGTTTCATTTGCTGTCCAAACATTTTTTTCTAATTGATCTTGATTTTGTTTGATAATCTGATTCGCAGCTTCCACAATCATTTGTGTCGAACGATAATTTTGTTCTAATGGATATAATTTCGCATCAGGATAATCAGATTTGAATGATAAAATATTTCGAATATTTGCACCACGGAAAGCATAGATAGATTGCGCATCATCACCAACCACACAAAGGTTTTCGTAACGAGAAGCCAATGCTTTTACAATCAAATATTGCGAATGATTGGTATCTTGGTACTCATCAACCATAATGTATTTGAAACGTTCTTGATATTTTGCTAAAACCTCAGGAAAACGCGTCAAAATTTCATTGGTACGTAACAATAAATCATCAAAATCCATTGCGCCAGATTTGAAACAACGATCTACATAAGCTCTGTAAATATCGCCCATTCGAGGTCGCATTGCTTCATTATCGGCTTCAATTAAAGCTTGATTGTTATGATAAGCTCTAACTGTAATCAAGTTATTTTTGTATTGAGAAATTCTTCCCAAAACTTGTTTTACTTTGTAAATATCTTTATCCAAATGCATTTCGTTAATAATCTTTGTCATTACCGAAACTGCATCTTGTTGATCGTAAATTGTAAAATCTGATGGATAACCTAAAAGCGGAGCTTCAACACGTAGAATACGCGCAAAAACAGAGTGGAAAGTACCCATCCAAAGAGCTTTTGCATTCGCTTCACCAACCACATGTCCGATACGTTCTTTCATTTCTCGGGCAGCTTTATTGGTAAATGTTAAAGACAATATATTGAAAGCATCAACTCCTTTATTTAGTAAATGAGCAATGCGATAAGTTAACACTCTCGTCTTTCCAGAACCCGCACCTGCAATCACCATTACTGGACCTTCGGTAGCTTCTACAGCCAAACGCTGTGGTTCGTTCAGTTTTTCTAAATAATTTTCTTCCATCGTGTGCAAAGTTAACCTTTGTGGTGTAAAGGATAAAATAATTTTGAAAGATTATATGTTTTCTTATATAGATATATTGTTAATTATACGCTGTTATAAAGATTTATTATCAAGAGATAGAAAAAACGTACGAATTGAAAGCTGTTTCGTTACATTGATAAGGAAATATTCTGTATATTTACACAAATTTTTTATATGACAGACGAATCAGTAAAATCAAGTAATTACGAAATAGTAAAGCAAGTGTTTACGAATTTCTTGGAAGACAATGGACATCGTAAGACACCTGAACGTTATGCTATTTTAGAGGAAATTTATTTTACAGATGATCATTTTGATATTGATATGTTGTATATCAAAATGAAAAATAAGAAATACCGCGTTAGTCGTGCTACTTTATACAATACTATCGAGCTTTTGATGGAAGCAAAATTGGTGCGTAAACATCAGTTTGGAGATCAACAAGCGCATTACGAAAAATCATATTTCGACAAAAATCATGACCATATTATTTTGTCTGATACAGGAGAAGTATTGGAGTTTTGTGATCCAAGAATTCAATCTATTAAACAAACGATAGAAGATATTTTTGATATCAAAATTGATAATCATTCATTGTATTTTTACGGAACTCGTAAGAATAAATAACCTTGATTTTATAAAACCAAAAGACCTTTTACAATTTCGTAAAAGGTCTTTTTTGTTATTTTAATTAGAAAATTGGTCTAACAAATCAAAAGAAGGAACAAAAAATAAAGTTCCAGTTTTGGCTTTACTAAAATCTAATATTCGATCATAGTTTCCGACAGGTTCACCAACAAACATGCGTTCTAACATTTCTTCTACAATGCTAAATTTTCTGGCATAAGCAATAAAATAGGTTCCCATTTCATTTGTCGACATATTTCCAAAAGGCATATTATCACGAACAATTTTTTTGTCATCTCCAACATTTGCTAATGCAGAATGCGAATTCGAAGGTTTTTCATCATCATTCATTTCGATATCATCAACTTTAGATCGTCCAATTACTTTTTCTTGTTCAGAGATTGGTAAATTTTTCCAAGCTTGCATATCATGAATGTATTTTTGCACAAATAAGTAACTTCCATTTGTATAAGCAGAATCTTCATTGCCAATCAAACCAAAATTTGTTCTCTCGTCACCTTGTGGATTTTCAGTTCCGTCGACAAAACCTAAAATACTACGACCATCCCAATATCTAAAACCATGAATTTCTTCTTGACAAGTCGCAACATCATTTAATAAATCAGTTAGATTAGAAACAATATCAATGCAATAACTTTGTTGCGTAGAACGGATATGAAAATGAATATCAGCTTTTGTAGAAACAGCTTCATGCTTTTCTCCTTTAATAGCAACAAAAGGTTTTAATTCTTTCGGTAAAGGTTTAGGTAAATCTAATTTTATCCAAGCTTCGTAGCTAATTCCTAAAATAACGCTCGATTGCGTTTTCGGAAAACGTGTATTGGCTGAATGATTGAGATTGATAATTAAAGCGCAAAGCTTTTTGAAAGCATCTTTGTAAGCAGTATTTTCCTTAAAATTCCAAACCATAAAAATAGTATTGGTGTTTGGACTGTCTAATACATTTTGATATTGAGGCATTTAATAGATTTATAAAATTGAATATGAAGTTAAGAATTTTAAAATTGAATTTTATGAATAATAGTTATTTTTTTAATCAAATTAAGACTTAAAAATCTATCATATTGATTAAAACATTATGAAAATTTTAAGTATTCAAGCACGTTTTAACGTAATAATTAATTTTTAGGACTAAAAAAATAATACTAATTTTGGCTAACACTTTTTTGAAGTGAAATAGAGATTAAATAAAAACATTAAGTAATTGTTAATTAATTATATAAATAAAAATAAAACAGGTTTGAAAGTTGCTTTTTTACTTTCATGTTTTATGACGATAAGTGCTTTTGCGCAACAGAAACCTAAAAAAGAAAAAGTTGTGTTGAAGAATGCTGATTTAGTTGAGCGTTATCCAGATCGTTTTGAAGGGAATCAGATTTTAACAGGTAATGTTGTTATTGAATATAAAGGTGATGTAATTACAGCTGATAGTGCGGTTTTATATCGTGATAAAAACTTGGCTGTTGTTTGGTCGAATGCACGTTTGGTGAGTAAAGACAAAACAATTACGGCGCATAAAATGGAGTATGACGGAAACACAACAATTGCAAAAGCTTTCAAAGATGTGGTGTTGACTGATCCAAGTTCTCGTATTACGGCAGATTATATGGATTATAATCGTACAACTGAGATTGCGACTGGTATTGGGAAAGTAGAAGTGAAGACGCCTACGCAACAAATCAGTTCTGAAAAAATGATTTACGAGCGATTGACTGGAAATATTATTGTAAATGATACTTACAAAACAATTGGTTCTGATGGAACTTTGGTCGAAGGACGAAATGTTGTGTATAATGTAAAGTCTAAATCGGCAAATTTTGGTTCAGAAGTTTTTATTACGAATAAAGATTATACGATTTATTCAAGAAAAATGACGACGAATGATATTACGGGAATTACTACTTTCCGTGATTATTCTAAAATTACACGTCGAAATGATCCATCACAATATATCATTACTTCGGATGGAGATTTTAATAAAAAAACGGGTGAAGCTTGGTTAAGAGGAAATTCAAAAGTTTATTATCAAAACAAAACGTTGACGGCTAAAAAACTTTATTTCAACGATAAAACAGGTTTTGGTAAAGGTGAAGGGGATGTTTTTTTGGATGATCCATTAGAAAAAAGATTTTTGAAAGGTGATTACGGAGAAGCTTTTAAATACTTAGATTCGGCTTTTGTAACGAAGAACGCGTATGCTGTGAAAGCGTTTGATAAAGATTCGCTTTACATTAGTGCGGATACTTTGTTGGCGGTAAAACGTCACGATGTTGATTCGACTTCATTGGTGAAAGCATTTCATAAAGCGCGTTTTTACAAATCGAATGCGAACGGAAAAGCAGATTCTTTGGTGTACAATCAAACTAAAGGATTGATGCAATTTTATAAAGATCCAATTTTGTTTTCTGGCGATAATCAAGTGACAGGAGATTATATCGAAGCGTATACAAATGCGAAAACAGAAAAATTAGACTCGATGAAAGTGTTCAATAATGCTTTTGTGATTGCTAAAGTGGATTCGCTTGTGGAAAATGAATATCATCAAATCAAAGGAAAATATTTGACTGTTCTTTTTCAAGATGATAAAATTGATTTTATAAATGTAGAAGAAAATGCTGTTGCGTTGACGTACATGGATGATACGGATCAAAAAACGAAAGTGAAAGAACGTTATGGAGTTAATATTTCTTATTGCGGAATTATAGAAGTTGATGTTGTAGGAAAAGATGTTGAATTGGTTGCATGTCGCATAAAATCGGACGGAAAAATGTATCCATTGTCAAAATTTCCAGAAGAAATGCGTTATTTACCCGATTTTAAATGGCGAATTTCTGAACGATTAAACACTTGGCGAGATATTTTTATCGATTCGAAATAATCTTTTCATAAATTAATCGTTTAATTTCTAAAACTATAAATGAAAACTACATCTATCATATTATCTATTCTGCTATTGTCTAGTTGTTATACATACAAAGCTTTTGATCCTGAGGAGTATGCATTGGAAATGTCTAAAGGTAATAATCAAAATCAAACGACTAACTCTAATGAAAGAAGTCGTTCTAGAGCTGATATTGCTGAATTGAGAAGAGAACGCAAAAGTCCGAATGAAAATGCAATTAGTTCATCTCTTTCAGAAAGTCAAGAAGAATTAGCTGCATTAAAAGCAAAGAAACAAGAGAATAAAGAAGAGAAAGTAGCGATAGATCCTTCTACAATTAAAATTTCGGATGTTATCAAACCCGATCAATTTTATAAAGTAGATGCACAAGGAAAAGAATATACAATAGAGGCGAAGCAATGGAAAGCTGATACTTTATATGCTGTTGTAAAAGGAACAGAAAAAGAATTGAAGTTTCATAAAAATGATATTTCATCGTTCAAAATAAGAAAATTTTCGAAAGGTAAATCAGATGCTCTTACTGTTGCAGCTTATGCAATGGGCGGTGCAGCTGTACTTTTTTTATTAAAATAAAATGGGAACATTAAAAGAAGGATTTTTCAAATATCAGGCGCAAACAACAAATTTTGCATCTGGTTTTGAAGTCGATTACGCAAAGGGCTCTTATATCTATGGAAAGGATGGAAGAGCCTATCTTGATTTTGTGGCTGGCGTTTCGGTGAATACACTTGGACATAGCCATCCGCGCATCAATCAAGCGATTATAGATCAGGTAAACAAATATATGCATGTCGCTGTTTATGGTGAATATGCGCAAGAAAAACCAGTTGAATTATGTAAGCGACTGGTTGATTTAACACCAGAAGGATTGGATCAAGTTTATTTGGTGAATTCTGGAACAGAAGCGATTGAAGCTTCGCTTAAATTAGCGAAACGTTTTACAGGTCGTCGTCAATTGATTTCTTTTCGTAATGCCTATCATGGGAACACACATGGTTCATTAAGTGTTTCGGGTGATGAACGTAAGAAAGCTGCTTTCCGACCATTGTTACCAGAAGTTTATTTCATCGATTTTAATAACGAAGAAGATTTACAAAAAATTACCAAAGAAACGGCTGGTGTTATTGTAGAAAGTATTCGTGGTGCTTCTGGTTTTAGATTACCAGAAAATGATTTCTTTATCAAGTTGAAAAAGTGTTGCGAAGAAGTTGGTGCATTATTGATTATGGACGAAATTCAGCCAGGATTTGGACGTACAGGGAAATTGTTTGGTTTCGAGCATTTTGGAGTTGTACCAGATATTGTGGCAATGGGAAAAGGCATGGCAAGCGGTTTACCTGTTGGTGCGTTTATGACTTCTGATAAAATTATGAGTTCTCTTAAGCAAAATCCTCAATTGGGACATATTACGACTTTCGGAGGAAATCCTGTGATTGCAGCAGCGGCTTTGGAGTTACTAAATGTTATAGAAGATGAAAAATTAATGGATGATATTGATCGAAAAGAGCAATTATTCAGAGAAAATCTTCAGCATCCAAAAATTAAGAAAATTCATGGTAAAGGTTTGATGTTAGCTCCTGAGTTATCATCGCCAGAATATACGTTGCGCGTTCAGCAAGAATGTATGAACAGAGGTTTGATTATTTTCTTTTTGATGTATAGCATCGAGAATTTACGAATTACACCACCGATTAATATTTCGGATGAAGATATTATAAAAGGTTGTAATATCTTAAAATCTGTATTAGACGATTTAGATTAAATTTTAATAAACAAAAGAGAATCATAATTGATTCTCTTTTGTTTAACTTTTTCTTCCATATAACAATATTCTCTTAAAGGAATAAATTGCAGGAAAAGTCTTATAATATTTCTTAATTCTCGTTTTAAATTCTGTCGTAAATAATTCTTGTTGTTCAGTCGTTAAACGTTCCATATAAGGAATCAAGGCAGAACCAGAAATGAAATTATAAAATTCTGTTTCGTCATTTCCGTAAATTGGATAAACTTTCATGCTGATGTTCAAATCCTTCAATCCATTATCAAACATGATTTTCGCATAATCATCTATCGCTAACAAAGGCGAGTCTCGATGAAAATTATTCAAATAATCTGCAAAAGGTTTTTCTCGTGCTAAATCACTCAAAATAACATTCAATACATTATCTTTTTGACAAGGCATTTGCACTGCAAATTGTCCATTAACATTCAGTTTTGAGATTAATTTAGGAAACAATTCTTCATGATTATCCGACCATTGTAACGCTGCATTACTAAAAATTAAATCCCAATTTGTATTAGAATTTGCAAAACCTTCAATTGTTTGTTGTTGAAATGTAAGATTGGCTAAATCAAATTCTTTTGACTTTTCAAGCATTTCCTTAGAAGAATCAATTCCTAAAAAATTAGCATGTTCAAATTTATTAGCGAGAATTGCTGTTTGTTCGCCAGTTCCACAACCTACATCTATGCAATTTTTCAAATTATTAGTAGAAATTAAATCCGCTAAATCATAAAAAGGTTGATAACGAATATTTTTGAATTGATTATATCGTTCGGGATTCCAAGGCATTTTATTAAGTTTTGAATGTGATTAAAGTTAATGAAATTTTATAATATTTATGATTAATATAGATTTTAACATGTAATTATTCTAAAATGTTGTTTATTTGAATTTTGTAAGAATAGAGATGAGCCAAGAATTAGAAACTATTGCAGATTATTATAATAAAATTAGTTTAGAGCAAGCCGAATTGATGAATTCTGCTAATTTTGAACACGATAAAGCGCATTTTAATATTTCTTTGCGCAAGTATTGTAGTTTTAAAAGTCCATATAGTCGACGAGATTATTACAAAATTAGTCTGTTGATTGGTGAAGGAATTTTTAAATATGGAAATAATGAACGGTATATTTCTAAACCGGTTTTATTTCTTCCATCTCCGCATATTTCTTACACTTGGGAATGTAAATCGAGTTTACAAGAAGGTTATTTTTGTTTGTTCAATCAACAATTTTTTTCTGAAAATAAAGAGTTTGATGTATTCAAAAAAACATCTTTGTTTAAAGATTGGAGTTCTCCTTTCATTGAGATTTCTGAAGAGCAATTGCCTTTGATTTTGTCTTATTTTCAGGAAATGTATCGTCTTAATCAATCCAATTACCAATTGAGATATTTTAGTATTCGTAATCATTTATCTGCTATTTTTCATTATGTTTTAGAACAAAAAGTTGATGAAATACATGCGGTTGAATTGCCTTCGAATGTGAGATTGTATAAGAAGTTTGATGAATTATTAAATAAACAATTTCCGTTAGATTCTCCTGCTCATCCACTTATTTTGAAAACACCAGCTGATTTTGCAACGAAATTAAATATTCATGTAAATCATCTCAACTCATCTGTGAAATCTGTAACAAAACAAACAACGACACAAATTATTAAACAGAAAATAGTTGAAGAAGCTAAAAACCTGTTGTTGTACACTGATTGGGATATTGCGCAAGTTGGTTATACATTAGGTTTTGAGGAACCTGCTCATTTTAATAATTTTTTTAAAAAACATACTTTAACTTCTCCATTAAAATTTAAACAATAAAATTAATTTATTTGATTTTTGTAATTTTTTATTTGTCTTTTTTAATTCCTCAATTTCACATTCATTTTACTTTTGCATAGTAAAAAATGATTTATGTTGAGAGAAGCATCAGAAAAAAGGAAAAAAATTATAAGTATACTTGGTTTCTTTTCGATTCCAATTTCGGGATTTGTAACAGATATCTATTTGCCGTCATTTCCGTCGATGGCAAAATCGTTGATAGTTCCAGAAAGTAGTATTCAATTAACTCTGACTTGTTTTTTATTGAGTTATGGTTTATCTCAATTGTTTATTGGAAGTATTTTGGATGCAATTGGACGATATTATCCAAAAATTGTAGCATTATTTGTCGTATTAATCACAAGTTTAGTTATCGCGAGTACAGATAGCATTTTGTTGATTTGTTTTCTTCGAATTATTCAAGGAATTTCAGTTGCGATTATTGTTATTGCAACTCGAGCACTTTTTATTGATATTCATACACCAGAAAAGGCGAAACATTATTTAGGTTATTTCACGATTGTTTGGTCATGCGGACCTATTTTGGCTCCATTTTTAGGTGGATATTTAGAAAAGTTGTTCAATTGGCATGCGAATTTTTATTTTTTAGCTATTTACGCTGCTTTAATTTTAATTTTTGAATTGATTTTTAGTGGGGAAAGTATTGTTGAAAAGACTAAATTGAATTTGAAAAACGTTATTGATACTTATAGAATGATGCTTAGCAATCAATTATTTATAGTTGGAATTATGATACAGGCTGTTGCTTATTCTATTGTAATGATTTTCAATATTATTGGTCCGTTTTTAATTGAAAATACCTATCATTTTAATTCTGTTGTGATTGGTTATTCAACTTTAATTTTAGGTTTTTCGTGGATGATTGGCGGATTTGTCGGAAAGAAAAGAATGCATCTTGACTTTAAAGAAAGTATAGCTTTACCTATTATTGTTCAATTAGTTTTGATTTCACTATTGATTATCACAGGTTTCTTTGTTCAAAATCTATTTGTTTTATTATTCTTTGCGTTTTTCATTCATATTTGTTCGGGAATTTTATTCACATCATTCTTTACTTCAAATATGATGGCTTTTCCTAAAAATGCTGGTGTTGCTGGTGGTTTGATGGGAGGAATGACGTATATTATTACTTCGCTTACAAGTTTTATTATCTCAAGTACTGGTAAAGTTGATACTCAAAATGGGTTAGCAATCCGATACTTTATTTTTTCATTTCTATTATCTCTAATTATTTACCTTATGTATAGAATGAAGAAATCAACACGAAAAAAAGCCATAATTGTATAATTAAATCCGAGCGAATGCTCGGATTTTTAACATATTATTTTCTTTAAATACTCTTTTAAATCTTAAAACCAAATTCTTAAGGTTTATTAAACGTTTAAATTTCTTGTAACTGTTAACTTTTTTATGACTTTTAGTTAAAGCTTTCTTAATTATTAAGTAACACCATATTGTGAGGTAAAAAATAATTTTGGGTTTCAAATAAAACATATACTTGAAACTTAATTTATTTCAACTATCAGCAGTTGTTTTTGTGATGGGAGCAACTACTGCAGTTTATGCACAGGGAGATTTAGCAGGTATATCGGGAAAAATTACTGATGTTAATGGATTCGATTTGCACAATGTAACCATTGTTGTGAAAAATGAATCGACAGGATTTACAGCTTCTACGAAAACGAATGAAAAAGGAGAGTATAACTTAAAGCAGTTGCCATTAGGTTCTCCTTATACAGTTACTATTATTTCGGAAGAACATGGTGAGGAGATCTTAGAAGGATATAGTTTGAATCAAGGAGATTTAATTTGGGTTCCGTTCAAATTTACAAATGGAACGACTGAATTGAATGAAGTGATGGTAAGTGGGCAAACTTTAAAAAGTTCTATTAAACAAGTTGGTGCGTCTACTTCTGTATCGGCAAAAGATTTACAAACTTTACCTGTAAATGGACGAAATTTCACTTCTTTAATAGATTTATCTCCGTTGAGCAATGGAACAAGTATTGGTGGTCAATTATCTTCGTCTGTTGATTATACGATAGATGGAATGTCTAATAGAGGTACTATTGCAGGAGGTTCTACTTCGTCTTCTTATTCTATTTCGATGGAAGCGATTCGTGAGTTTAAAGTGGTAACAAATGAATATGATGTAACAAACGGGCGTGCTGGTGGTGGAACAATTAGTACTGTTACAAAGTCTGGGACGAATAAAATGCAAGGAAGTGCATTTTTGTATGGTCGTACAGATTGGCTTTCGAGTCCGTATGATATTCGTGGAAATAAACGAGATAATGAGTTCTCTACTTATCAATATGGTTTTTCTTTGGGAGGACCAATTAAGAAAGATAAAGCACACTTTTTTGTTGCTTGGGATCGACAAGTTGATAAACGTCCATTATTCATTGCAAATATTAATAATGAAAGTGACGAAGCTTTATTTAATGTAACACAATCTACTTTAGATCAATTTTTGAGTATTGCGCGTGAAAAATATGGCGTTTCAAATAATCCTCAATTTGGATCATTTAACAAGAATAAAGATACAAATGCTGCATTTTTACGTTTAGATTGGCAGATTAATGCAAGAAATTTATTAACGCTTCGTAATAATTTTGTACACGAAAAAGATTTATTATCAGAAGGTGATAATACAAGAATCAATATGTACGAATCGTATATTGATCGTAAGAAAACTGATAATAGTTTGATGTTATCGTTGAGAACTGATATTAATGATGATATTACAAATGAATTAAAAGTTCAGTATTTTTTAGAGAACCAATCTGTATTAGCATCAAAGGAATTACCAACTGCATCTATTCCGCGTGCGATTGTAGAAGGAATTAGTTCTACGATTAATGGTAAAAATCAGTTTACAAATATTCAGTTAGGTGGACAACGCTTTTCTCCAGAATGGTTTAAAGGAGATGTTGTGCAATTGGTGAATAATATTTATATCAACCGAAATAATATCAAATATACTTTTGGTGGAGATTTCTCGTATTACAGAATGGTAAATGTGTATGGTAGTGAAATGAACGGACGTTTTTATTTTACTGGTATGGACAATTTTAAGAACATGACACCTTATCGTTATGCAAGAGAGATTAGATTGACGGATGATCCTTCTACAGTTATTAATCAACTAAGTTCTGCGGTTTATGGACAAATGGAAACAGAGCTTTCTCCTGGTTTAGACTTAATGGCTGGTTTGCGTGTAGAGAATATGCAATACTTGAATGGTGCAAACTACAATGAAATTGCTGATAAACAATTGGGTGTTAGAACTGATAATAAGATTAATACGTGGCAAATTCAACCTCGTTTTCAATTGACTTGGGATGTTAATCAAAATAGAAAAGATTTCGTAAAATTTGGTGGAGGTATTTTTGGTTCTTCACTTAATCCTTATTCTATGATTAATAATATGTTGTTTGATGGAACAAAGGTTGCTGCGGTAGATATTGAAGGTGCTTTAGTGCCAACGCCAGATTTTATTGGTTATAGACAAAATCCTGATACTGCTCCAGGAAAAGATTTGTTCAATAATCCTAATATTGAAAAATTAATCACAATAAATGCGAATAGTAAAGATGCGAAAGTGCCAACGGTGTATAAGTTAAATGCTTCTTATAACCATTTTTTTAGTGATCGTTTGCGTGTAGGAATTAGTGCTTATGCTAACTGGGCGCGTAACAACTATATGTATGTGGATCGTAATATGGTTGATGAACCATTTTTTAGAATTGCAGAAGAGGCGAATCGTGGTGTTTATGTGCCAGCGTCAACAATAAACCCTACAAATGGAGCTGCCAATTGGGTAAATGGACGTAAAACGAAAGACTTGGGTCGTGTTTTAGAATTAATTAGTGATGGTAAAAAAGATCAATATGCATTTGTGTTAGATGGTATGTATCGTTATTTCAAGGATGGACAGATTTCTGTTTCATATACTTGGAATGATTCGAAAGATAATACTTCTTATAATGGTAATGTTGCGAATACAGCGACGTTGAGTTTGATGGTTGCTGAAGATCCTCGAAATTTAAGTAAAATGAATTATTCTGATACACATTTCCGTCATAAACTGGTTGTGTATGGACAATCACCAACTTTTTGGGGAATGACTGCTGGTATTCGTTTTAGTGGAATAGGAGGAACTCGTTATTCGTTGGCAGTGAATGGTAACATGAATGGAGATTTTGTGAATTCGAATGATTTGGCTTATATCTATGATCCAAATAGTGCATCAACACCAGATTATTTAAAGAAAGGAATTCAGGCAATTTTAGATAATCCAGAAGTAGAAAAACATACAAAAGATTATATCCGCAAAAGTTTTGGAAAAATAGCAGAAAGAAATGGAGGTATTAATGGGTTTGCTGGAACGTTTGATTTGCGTTTAACAAAGAAGTTCAATATTGTTGAGAAGCATAAATTTGAAGTTGGTTTTGATATTTTCAATGTAGCGAATTTATTGAGTAAAGATTGGGGTGTTGGTCCTCGTATTGGAAAGCAAAATATTTATTCAATTAAAAGTTTTGATGCGACAGAGAAGCATTTTGTATATAATGTAAATACTAATACAGGAAAAACAAGTTATGCGTTTAGTCCTTATCAAATTCAGATAGGATTTAGATATAGTTTTTAATTATCATTTTTATGAAAAGAATAATTAGTTTATTGAGTGTTTTAGCCACAGTTGCTGTGGCTAATGCTCAGTTGCATACGGTTGATATTAAGAATTTTGATGAGTTGAAATCATATTTTGAACAAGATCAAAATAAACCTATTATAATTTCGGGGCATAGAGGAGGAATGATGCCTGGTTATCCAGAAAATAGTATTGAGGCTTTTGAGAAAACCTTGTCTATTATGCCTTCTTTTTTTGAGATAGATCCTCAACTTACAAAAGATTCTGTTCTTATTTTGATGCACGATGATACCTTGAATCGTACGACAAATATGCAAGGAAAGGTAAAAGATTATACCTATGCTGAAATAAAACATGCGAAATTAAAAGATAGGGAAGGAAAGTTGACTGATTTTAAAATTCCGACACTAAAAGAAGCTTTGGATTGGAGTCAAGGAAAAACTATTTTTCAATTGGATAATAAAGGTGTTCCGTATGCAACTTATGTGAAATTTCTGAAAGAAAATCCTTATCCTAATGTAGTTTTAGGTTTGCGAAAAGATGATGAGGTTGCTTATTATGCAAAACATCTTGAGTATGTAATGTTTATGAAACCTTTTCATTCGATGAAAGATGTTGAAAGTTTTGAGAAACTAAATGTTTCGTATGATAGAATGATTGCTTGGATTGGTTTGGAAGTGAAAGAAGAACAAAAAGAAATGATAGCTTATTTGCGTAAAAAAGGTGTTATGGTGATGATTGCCATTGCGCCTTCTACGGATAAATTGCCAACCGATATAGAAAGGGCAAGGGGTTATATTCAGCATTTAATTTCTCGACCAGATATTATTGAAACAGATTATCCTTCGCAATTCATTAACTACAAGTAATTTTATTAAAATATTTAGCAGAATACATCCTATTTGTTTCGAATAGGATTTTTTTTTGGTTAACTAAATTTATTTCAGTTGTGCATTTTTCATGTAAAAAGATTCTTTTCATTTTGTGATTTTAGAGTCTTGGATGATTACAGCCTTATTATCTTCTTGAGAGGCTATTTTCTTCATTTATACAACAAGCTTTGTGAGTTAAATGCTTAATATATGGTATTATATTTTATTTATTTGTAAATTAGTCATTATTAAATAATTACCAATGTGTATTGTTTTTATAAAAGCTGTAGTATGAAGGAAACAGAATTTACATTTTTGGAACTTCAGCAAATCTATGCGGAGTTTGTAGAACGTTATAGTACAAAGGATTTTAAATTGACTAAAGATGAGTTGATGACGGATCAAGAGGTTGCTGAATTGTTTGGTATATCTGAAAAGACTCTGGATAGGTGTCGCAAAAAAGGTGAGATTAAGTTTTTTAGATTAGGTTCTAAGAACTACTATTTGAGGAGTTTATTGTTTTTGGATATTTTGAAGAGGTATAATGATTGACAATTTTATGTGGGTCATTTAACTTTAATATTCCTAAGGCTAAATATGATTAGATTATTTTAGCCTTAGGAATATGTTTTTAAGTACTAATGGCACCTAAATAAACTGAGTTTGACACTTGGTCTTCTGTTTGTGAACGGAAGGCAATCCAAAAGTGTAGGGTTTTACCTATTTGAAAGTTGGATAGGCTTAAAGTGTAAGTTTCGTTCATTCGTTCTGTTGCATTTTCAATAAAAAATGTATTGTTTTCGTTTTCTACTGCTACTAATATTTGCAACATATCTGTAGCTGTGTCTGATGTGGGTGAAGCATTGTTCTGCCAGTTTATCTCGACCATTGCGGCTGATACTAAAGTAATAGATAATGGAATGGCGGCTAATAATGCACCTTTGGAGAAACAAATATTTTGGTAATTTGGTGTTATAGTGGCTGTTGAATAGTCTATTACAAGGTTTGTTGTGATGTTGGTAAACGCTTGATTGTAAGAAGATCGCATGCCTGTACGATAACCATAGTGTTTGCAAGCATAGGCTCTGTATGAGGTCATAAAGTCTATGGCAAGTTTCATTCTTTGCTGAACGAGTAATTGTTTTTCTGATGGTGCTTTGGTTCTTTTTTTAGGTCTGATTCTTGAAATCTCGTGACCATTTACATTTGCTACAACTATACGCCCTGTGCGTCCTGAAGAGCCTGCTAAAAGTGAATCATAAATTTTTCCCATTGTTTTATTTTTTTAGGGGTTATTATGCTAAAGTTCAGCAATATATATTGACAAAAATTCTATTTTCTTAAAATTTCTCTAATTGTCAGGTTTTTTCCTTATTTTTCTTTCTTTTTCCTTGGTTATCTGTTTTTGTCTTTTCTATTAATTGATTATCAATTGATTATAAGTTATGTACTGTTTTTATGTGTTTGTTTTTTCGATGATTCTTCGATAGTTCTTCGATGGTTTTATATCTATTCTATATTTGTTCTTCGATGTTTGTTCGATGTTTGTTCGATGAAGTGGAGTAGAAGTTTTTATGTAGAAAATATGTAGAAAATTTTCATAAAGTTTGTTTTGATTGGCTTTGTTTACAAAAAAATATAAGTGCAAATGATGTTATATTGACAAAAAAGGTGCTGCTATATAACTAAAAAATCCGAGCTATGAGCTCGGATTTTTTATGTGTGAATGTATAATTATTTTGCTTGTTTATCAATTTCGTTTTGAATTATTTGCCAATCATAGATTTGGAATGTTTTTCCATTGCTCATAGCAACAAAGAAACCTTTTGGGAATTTAGTTCCAAAATTGAAGTTTATAGCATCAGCTCCGTCACATTCGATAGTAGAAACTGGGATTTTAGCAATCAATTTGTGTTCATTCGGATTTGAAGCTTCACCTTGTCGTTTGTATACATTAAAATAATTTGCTTGTTGATCCGAAATTAAGATATAGCCATCTGTTGCATTGGTTTTATAAATTGCAATTCCTTCGTGGTCGCGTTTAAAATCTTTTTGCCCAAAAAATGCAATTTCTTCGTTTCCTTTTTCTGGATCAGCATAATATTTTCTAATTCCTGCTGTTTCGTCAGCATAATAAATAAAGCCTAATTCTTCGTCAACTGCAATGGCTTCAATCTCTTTATTACCCGAATAATTTCCAAATTTGCGTACTAAAGTTGCTTCTATTTTTCCGTTCTTGTTTTCTAATGCATATTGATGTAGGTATTCGCCACTTACACCGTCTTTACGACCAACGATTGCATAAAACTTGTTGTTTTTGCTTTTGTAGAGCGCAATTCCCATTGGGTCTCGTAATGTTTCGTCTTTGAAAACTTCGACTCCGCCATCGTCAATCAATTTAAAATCTGGAAGCGAAACAATTCTAATTTTATTGTTTGCACGTTCGGTAAGTACTGCAATGTCTACGTTTTTTCCATTCAGAGGAAAACCGTACATAACATCTACATTATTTGGACGATTAAGTGGAACGATTTGGTTTACGATTTTACCATTCAAATCATAGGCATATAAACCGCCCGTTTCTTCTTGTTTGTCTGTTCCAATAATAAGTGATTTTTCAGGATTCTGATAATTGATCCAAATTGCAGGATCATCAGTATCATTTGGTGTTTGCTGTGTTGTAACAGTTGGTTTTACTGCATTTGTAGGAATTGGAGCCAGTTTAGAGGATTCACAAGAAAATAGAATAGTGAAGAGTGATAATGTGATGAATATTTTTTTCATAATTGTTTAGAAATCAAATTTTAGGCCCATGTTAAATCGAGGTTGATAATACTCAACTTGTTTCAAACGATCAGAAACACCTTGATAATAACGTAATGGCTGATTTGTTAAATTATTTGCTTCAACAAAAATACGTAAATATTTATTGAATTTATAAGAAGCATTAGCATCAACAAATAATTGTTTATCATAATATGTGTCTTCATCAGCATTTCCTCCAACCTCATCAAGATAAGCAGAAGTATAGTTCATAGAAACACGAGCAGTAAAGTTTTTATTCTCCCAAGCCAATGATGCATTAAACATATGAGGTGCAGCTTTTGGTAAATTTAAATCATTTCGAACCTCTCCATCTTCATTTGTAATTCCTTTGGCTTTAGATTTTGTGTAAGTATAATTAAGGTAAACACCAAGATGTTTAAAAAATTCTCCTGGTATAAAGTCTAATTGTCTTTGAAAAGCAACTTCGAATCCCCAAACATTCACGTGATCTCCATTTCTAGCTTGTTTATATTGCCAAGTTTCACCTTCAGGAATTGGATTAGCTAAATTTGGATGTAATTGAGCAAAATCATTTGATGAAAAATTATTATTTCTATATGTATAAATAAAATTATTCAATCTTTTATAAAAGAAACCTCCAGAAACAATTCCAATTTTATCGAAATAATTTTCAGCCATAATATCATAATTATAAGCATAAGTTGCTTTTAAATCTGGATTACCTTCAGCTATTTCATAGTTTTCTTGTACAACGTTTACATAAGGAACCAATGCATAATAATTAGGACGGGCAATTCCTGTTGTAAAAGCTGCTCTTAGAATAAAATCTTTTGTAAAATTATGTTTTAAAGTGATACTAGGTAAAACATTCAAATAATCATTTTTATTAGAAATTTGACTTACTAGTTCTTCTTCATTCTCTACATAATTTCCTGTATAATCAATATTTGTATTTTCAAATCTAACACCAGTAATAATAGATGTATTTTCTGATAGGTCTTGATCCCAACGTATATAACCTGCTGTAATTCTTTCTTTGGCTTTATAATTACCAGATAAATATTCTGAAGGATCTAAAGTTGCTTTAAATAAAGATGAATTAGTTAAATCCAAACTTCCTAGATAAGTATTAGAAACAAATGTTCCTGGAATATATTTAGAACCCGGATTATATCCATTCCCACTATAATATGATGTAGGTGTGTTTGCTAAATTACCTAAACTGTTAACTGGTTTATATGAATAAAAAATATCATTTCTTTCTTTTTCTTTTATACGTAAACGTCCTCCAAATCTCAATCTACCTTTTTGATTAGATATAATACTAAATGGAACTCTAAAATTAATTTTTGCTCCAAATTCAGATTCATCAGTATATCTTTTACTTTCTGTTATTTTCCCTAATGAATAATTGGCTGGATTATCATCTCCTACAGTAGTAACTAAAGGATAATTTCCGTCTGATAAATCTTCATTTAAATTTACATTTTTCTGACGATAATCAATATAACGTTCATGTGGTCTATCTTCACTTGCCTTAGAATAAGATACTCCCCAATCCATATCAAGAGAAGAAGAAAGTAAATGTTCTCCTCTTAAAGAAAGATTATAAACTCTTTGATCTTCTAAACGAGCATTTTTATTTCTGCTATTATCAATACCTCCTTTAGTCTCTCTACGAATTTCTCCTGTATAACCTACAACATTACCATTATCATCAAATACTTGTTTTATTCCATTATATCGTGTTCTATATCTATTTTCTCTATCATCTCTCCAATTATACATTGCAGTAAAATCAATACGATTATTTTTATTAAATTTATAATCAGAAGATAAAGAAACACTTCTTCTTATACGTTGTACATCATATTTACGTACATCCATTTGTGATACATAGAAATCATTATTATCACCTTTTTTCCAAACAGATTCTATATTATCAGAACCATAATTCTGTTGCTGATAACTTCCAGAAGCTACAATACCAAGTTTATTATTAAAAAATCGATTTCCATATATAAATGCAGTATTATATAAACCTTTATTTCTAATTGGGGCAAATCCTCCAGATGCTGTTAAAGAAATACGTTCTTTATTTGGTACAGCACGAGTAATTAAATTTACAGCTCCTCCAATTGCATCACCATCCATATCTGGAGTTAATGTTTTATTTACTTCTATCGTAGAAATCATATCAGAAGGAATCAAATCCATTTGTACGTTACGATTATCTCCTTCTGCAGAAGGAATACGATCTCCGTTTAACATAACAGAATTTAATTCAGGAGATAAACCTCTAATAATTATATTTCTTGCTTCACCTTGATCATTTTGCATAGTAATTCCAGGAACACGCTTTAAAGCATCACCTACATTAGCATCTGGAAAACGACCTACTTGATCAGAAGATATTATATTTGTAATATTGCCATTACTCTTTTGTTGATTTAATGCTTTAGCTTGTCCTTTTAAATAATCACCTAAAATAACAACTTCATTTAACTCTTGTAAACCACTCGAAAGAGAAAAATCGATAACAGTATTATTATGTTCAGTAACTTCTATTTGTTGTGATGTTGTTTCGTAACCTAAGTAATCAATATATACAGTATATACACCAGGTTTCAAATCCAAAAACTGATAATTACCATTTTTATCAGATACTGTATATTTATTAGAATTTTCTATACGTAATGTAGCTCCTGGTAACGAAAATTGATCGTTAGAATCTACAACTTTTCCTGAGATAACACCGCTTTGAGCCAAAACGAATGGACCTAGAATGAATAAGGAGAGTTTTAAAAGATGTTTCATTAAAAATTAATTTCGTCAAAAATACATTTGCTATATATCCTAATTGTTAAATATTTATTAAGAAATATTTAACAATTATAAAATTTCTTCAATGATTAGTAAGTAATTTGATATTTAATCTAGCTTTTTACTAATTTTAGATGCGTAGTAATTGTTACTTTTGCATGAAATAAAACTTCTGATGTCGATTGCTGAATATTTAAAATTCAATCAAAAAATAAATTATAAAAACGAAATATTAGCCGGCTTAACTGTTGCTATGACAATGATTCCTGAATCGCTTTCGTTTGCAATTTTAGCTGGTTTATCACCTTTAATTGGTTTGTATGGTGCATTTATCATGGGAATTGTAACGGCGGTTTTTGGAGGAAGACCAGCGATGGTTGCGGGTGGAGCAGGTGCTACCGTTATCACTTTAATCGCGTTGAATGCTACGTATGGTGAGCAATATATTTTTGCTGCGGTTGCTTTAGCAGGAGTTTTCCAGATAGTAGTTGGTGTTTTCAAATTAGGAAGATTTGTTCGTTTAATTCCTCAACCTGTTATGTATGGCTTTCTAAATGGTTTGGCGGTTGTTATTTTTATGTCACAAATAGAACAATTCAAATCAACTACGAATGGAATAACGAGTTGGTTGAGTGGTACACCTTTTTATACGATGGCTGGATTGACGCTAATTACAGTTCTGATAGTTTATTTCTTTCCGAAATTAACGAAAATTATTCCAGCTTCTTTGGTTGCAATTCTTGTGACTTTTCTATTGGTAATCGGATTTCATATTGATACAAAGACTGTTGGTGATATTGCGAGTATCAAAGGAGAACTGCCAAGTTTTCATATTCCGAGTGTTCCGTTTACGTTAGAAACCTTGAAAATTATTTTGCCTTATTCAATTATTATGGGTTCGGTTGGATTAATCGAAACTTTGCTAACGCTTACGTTGGTAGATGAAGTGACTGAAACGAAAGGTTCGTCGAATAAAGAATGTTTGGCGCAAGGTGCTGCAAATATTACAAATGGATTTTTCGGTGGAATGGGAGGTTGTGCAATGATTGCTCAGACGTTTGTTAATTTAGATGCAGGATCTCGCTCGAGATTAGGACCAGCAATTGGCGCAATAACAATCTTGATTATTATTCTAATTGGCGCTCCAGTGATTGAGAAAATCCCAATGGCAGCACTTGTTGGTGTAATGATGATGGTTGCAATTTCGACTTTTAAATGGGGCTTTTTTAAATTAATAACAAAAATGCCAAAATCGGATGTGTTTGTGAGTATTTTGGTGGCGATTATCACGATTGTGTTACATAATCTTGCTTTGGCTGTTTTTGTTGGTGTTATCGTTTCAGCTTTGGTTTTTGCTTGGGATAATGCAAAACGTATTCGAGCACGAAAAACTGTGGATGAAAATGGACGAAAAATATATGAGATTTATGGACCACTTTTCTTTGGTTCGACTTCTACTTTTTTAGAGAAATTTGAAATTAATTCTGATCCAAGAATAATTGTTATAGATTTGAAAGAGAGTAGAATAGTTGATATGAGTGCAATTGAATCTTTACATATTATTACATCTAAATATGCACAACAAGATAAAATTGTAATTTTGCGACATTTGAGTAAAGATTCTATTCGATTATTAGAAAATGCAAAAAGCGTTATTGAGGTAAATATCGAAGAAGATCCAACTTATAATGTGATGCCGAAATAAAAAAGTCAGCTTTTTAGAAGCTGACTTTTTTTATAAATATCGTTCATTAATTACATTCATATGATGGATGGAATGACCAGCCATTACATAACCGATTTTCTCAACAGAATACTCTCGATTACCAACTTTTCCTATTTTGTTTAAAGTTTGATCATTAAAAGATTCAAACTGAAAGTAAGTTGCTTTCATCAAATTAGTCCATTCTTTTATCAACTCTTCAGGCTTTCTTTCATTTGCGTTCGAATTCAACACATAGGCATTTTTATCAAAGAAATTCAACGTTTGAGAATCTTCTCTCGCAATATGTTGCGCACGATAAGAAAAAATACGTTCACAATCTATACAATGTTGTATCATTTCTTTGATCGTCCATTTACCTTCTGCATATGCATAATCCCATTTATCTAATTCTGTTACAATTATTAATGTTTTCTTGATGTCAGCAATACGTGTCTGTAAAGCATCTACAACTTCTATTCCATCGTAAATAGAAGTATAATTGTCGTGGTTTATTGTATTCATTTTTCAGTAATTTTTTACAATTTAAGGATAATTTGATGGAGTTATTTTAAGTATTTGTTAAAAATAAACCTTCATTTTTTTGAATTCATTTTTGATTTTAATAAAAAAATACGATTCTTTTAGAAATCATAAATCTTGTATTTGATAAATTTATTTTCCTGAAAATCGTTGTTAAGTTTGAGTTGGAAAGTAATTTTAAAAACATAGAATATAAGCGCATGATTTCTAACTTATCATACTCAAGTGGTGCATCACAATATCCTCTTTTAGGAGAAACAATTGGCGAAAATTTACGAAATACAGTTGCAAAATATCCGCAACAAGAGGCTTTGGTTTGCGTAGATCAAAATTATAGAGCGACGTATACAGAATTTTATTCACAAACCGAACAAATAGCAAAATCATTGATTGCAATTGGTTTGCAAAAAGGAGATCGCGTAGGTATTTGGGCGCCAAATCGTGCGGAATGGACATTGTTACAATATGCAACGGCCCGTGGGGGAATGATTTTGGTTAATTTGAATCCTGCTTATCGTGAAAATGAACTCGAATTTGTATTAAATCAAGCTGAAATTTCTGCAGTTTTTGCTTCTTTAAGCTTCAAAACAAGTGAGTATAAAGTGATGTTGAATAATGTAAAAGAGAATGCGAAATTACTAAAACATATCATTATTTTTGAAGAAAATTGGGATGATTTTTTGATTAAAGGAGAAGAAATTTCGACTTCAGAAGTGCATCAAATAGAGCAATCTGTTCAGTTTGATGATGCTGTAAATATTCAATATACATCTGGAACAACAGGCTTTCCAAAAGGAGTAACTTTAACGCATCATAATTTATTGAACAATGGTTTTTTTATTGGTGTTCGATTAAATTATACGCATCGTGATCGTGTTTGTATTCCTGTTCCATTTTATCATTGTTTCGGAATGGTAATTGGTAATATGGCGTGTACTTCGCATGGCGCTTGTATGGTAATTCCTTCGGATAGTTTTGATCCAGCAAAAACATTGAATGCAGTCGAAATGGAAAAATGTACATCGCTTTATGGAGTTCCGACTATGTTTATTGCGGAATTAGAATTACCAAATTTTGATCGTTTCGATTTAACATCTTTGAGAACTGGTGTAATGGCTGGTTCGCCTTGTCCGATTGAAATTATGAAGAAAGTGCAAGCTAAAATGAATATGAAAGAAGTTTCGATTTGTTATGGGATGACAGAAACTTCGCCAGTTTCTACTCAAACCATTATAGGAACACCTTTAGAAAAGCAAGTTTCGACAGTTGGAACGGTTCAAGATCATTTAGAAATTAAAATTATAGATCCGCAAACAGGAGATATTTTACCTCGTGGAATTGCTGGTGAATTTTGTACAAGAGGTTATTCCGTCATGCAAAAATATTGGAACAATCCGGAAGCAACTGCGCAAGTTATTGACGAAAATAATTGGTTGCATACTGGTGATTTAGCGACTATGGATGTTGATGGTTATATTAATATTACTGGACGAATTAAAGATATTATTATCAGAGGAGGAGAAAATATTTCACCAAAAGAGATTGAAGATTTTTTGTACGAACATGAATCAATTTCTGATGTTCAAATTATTGGCGTTCCAAGTATCAAATATGGAGAAGAAGTAATGGCTTGGGTGAAAGTGAAAGATGGTATTAGTGTAACAGAAGACGAATTGAAGGCTTATTGTTTATCCATTGCTCATTTCAAACGTCCTAAATATTGGAAGTTTGTACAAGAATTCCCTATGACTATCTCAGGGAAAATTCGAAAAATAGAAATGAGAGAAGTTTCTATAAAAGAATTAGGTTTAGAAAATGCACGAAAAGTGAAAACATCTTAAAAAAAGTATTAAAATCTATATCAAAAGTAGACTCAAAAATAATAATTTCAATTATCTTTGAGTCTATTTTAATTTTACAAAAATAAACGATCTAAACGATGTCAAATATCTTATTAATCGAAGATGAACAGGCAATTCGCAACGTTTTGAAAAGCATTTTAATGGACGAAAATCCAAAATGGAATGTGGATGAAGCTGAAAACGGAGCTATAGGGCTTGAAAAAATAAAAGAAAAAGAATACGACTTAATTATAAGTGATATAAAAATGCCGTTGAAAGATGGGATGGAAGTTTTATCGGAAGCGATGGAATACAATCCTGATTTAACAATGGTGATGATAACGGGGCACGGAGATGTTGATTTGGCTGTAGATGCGATCAAAAAAGGTGCGTACGATTTTATTTCAAAACCACCAGATCTTAATAAATTATTGACGACTGTTCGTAATGCTTTAGACCGTAAATCGTTGCTGTCTTCGAATAAAGAATTGAAGAAAGAAAATAAAGCTTTAAAGAAAAAAGTTGCTAAAAAATATGAAATGATTGGTGATGCTCCTGCAATTGCAGAAGTAAAACAAATTATAGATAAAGTGGCTGCTACAGACGCTCGTGTATTGATTCTTGGTCCAAATGGAACAGGTAAAGAGTTGGTTGCTCATCATTTACACGAGAAAAGTAATCGTAATGTAAAACCTTTGGTTGAAGTGAATTGTGCGGCAATTCCAGCGGAATTAATTGAAAGTGAATTATTTGGTCACGTGAAAGGGTCGTTTACCGGAGCTGTGAAAGACAAACAAGGTAAGTTTGAATTAGCAAATGGAGGAACAATTTTCTTAGATGAAATAGGGGATATGAGTCTTTCTGCTCAAGCAAAAGTTTTGCGTGCGCTACAAGAAGGAAAAGTTTCGCCAGTTGGTTCTGAGAAAGAGATTAATGTAAATGTTCGTGTAATTGCTGCAACAAATAAAGACTTACGAAAAGAGATTGAGGAAGGTCGTTTTCGCGAGGATTTATACCATCGTTTAGCGGTAATTATCATTAATGTTCCAGCACTTAATGATCGTAAGGATGATATTCCTGCTTTGGTTGAACATTTTATTACTGATACAACAAGTCAAAAATCTTTTGATAATTCAGCGTATGATGCTTTGAAAGAATTAGATTGGTCAGGAAATATTCGTGAGTTAAGAAATGTTGTTGAACGTTTATTGATTTTGGGTGATGATCCAATTTCGAGAAAAGATGTTGAACAATTCGTGAAAAAATAATTCATCTCAGATGAAAAAGATTTTCTTTTTGCTATTTATCAGTCAACTCTTTTTATTTTCTTGTAAAAAGGACAATGTAGAAGTGGATAAAAGTTCAGATAGCTTATCGCATGAAGATGTATTGTCTTTAGAAAAAAATTCTGTTTTTACAAATGAAACGCTTGTTTATAAGGGTGTTTTTGAAGGAAAATATTTTGGGGATAAAATTGTTTTGAAATTAGCAGATGATAAATTTACTGCTGAATACAAAGGTCAATCTTATAACGGAGAATTATTCAAAAAAGATGATGGATCGTTGATGGAGATTGATTCAAAAAAGAAAAAATTACCTTTTCAATTTTTACGTTGGTCGGACAATTCGGAGATTATGATTCTCAATGAAGATGGAATGGCTGATGATAATGGTGAAAATTATTTAACAAGAATTTCAGACAAATGAAAATAAAATTTACATGGATTTTAAGTCTTATTGCAATTACTTTTTTAGTAAGTTGTAATTCTTCTTCAGCCAGTAAAAATGATGAATTAGGAAAACGTTTTTTCGAAAATTATTCATCTCGAAAAGATTACAAGAAAATGTTGTCTTTTTACAATGATAGTTTGGTATATGAAAATGTAGCACAATATTCGGGAGGTTCTACGGTAGATCCGCGTTATTTATTGAATGATATTATTCGTTGGAGTGATCAAACGATGCAATATGAAAATAATAAATTATTGAAAGTAAATGAATTATTTTCTAACGATTCGATGATTATTGCAAACGGAGAATTTTCGCCTTATACCTATAATGGAATGAAGTTTCCAGCGATGAAATTCACGACATATTTGTATTTAGATCAAAATTCGAAAATCAAAAAACAAGTTGATTGGTTTAATTATCCAATTGAGGATATTATAGAGTTGTATCAATTGCAACAAGGTCAAGACAAAATAAAACTAGATAAACAATAGTTTTTAGTAAATCCAGTTAGAGTTTTTTAACTGGATTTTTTTATTTTTAGATATGATAAGAATTGCCGTAGAAAATGATATTCCTGAACTGAAAAGAATGATGATAAAATTGTTACAACATCATCAAGAGTTTAATGCATTGTATCAAATAGATTTGACCTACAAACATGATATTGATGATTTTTTCAAGGGAATTTTACATCAACAGAATATAAAAATATTTGTAGCCGAAATAGAAAATCAGTTGACGGGATATATTATTTGTTCGAAACATCTTCGTCCGAAATATTTTGTGATTAAATCAAAAGGAAGAATAGATTCGTTGTATGTTGATGCAAATTATCGCAATCAAAACATCGCTTCTAAATTGGTTAAAGAAGCGATAAATTTCTTGAACGATCAAGCATATATTGAATTAGAATTTACAGCTGAAAATCAATTTGCAAAAGGTTTTTGGCTGAAAAATGGTTTTGAGATTTTGAATCATCAATGTATTTTGAAATTGAATTAATATCAAAAAAAAAGCTCCAAAATAGGAGCCTTTAATTTATTGTTCAGAATTGAAATAGACTTTATAATAATACATTTTCTTTTCTTCGTCAAAACCACGCTCCAAATATTCTTCAGCTGCATCAGGATTTGTCAAATCTAATTTGATGTTAATCTTTGTATCTAATTTAATTTCACTTTTAATTTTCTTAGATTCTTTCATCAAAGTTGGAACTGAAACTTCGAAAGCTTCCACAAATTCAACACGATTATTTTCGCTATAATCTTTCTTATATTCTTTGAATTCATCAATAATTTCGAAAGGTTTCAAAACTTGATCTTCAAAAATTTCATTCGTTACAACTTCATTCGAATTCAACACATTTATCGAATTTGAGATAAATTCTGCTTGTTGTTTTTTGTCTGTTTTATCCAAAAGAAAATCATTCGAGAAATCTGTAATCAACTCCATATATTTCTTCGTATGGTAATTGTTATCCTTAATCAAATCAATTTCCAAGAAATTTTTCTTCCAATATTCTGACTCCACATTTTTATCATCGATAGAGTAGACGCGGAAACCTTCGTCGCGATAAGCATCAAGAATAAGACAGGCTTTGTCGATTCCTTCTAGCTTATAACCTTTCCAAATGTTGTAATCTAAACCACGTGATTCGTCAAAACGCAAGAATTTCTTCTTATTCTCTAATTTATAAATTCCAATTCCACGGCAAGGAATTCCGTCGAACATCATATTTTCGAAAAGGGCAATAAAAACTTCACCACTTTTGATCTGCGGATGTAATGATTTCTCGTATAAATGACTTAAAACTTCTTGCGAAAAATCGATAAAATCTATTTCTTCATCAAACATTTGCTTGCATTGATTGTACAAAACATTAAATTCTAATTTTTCTGTATAATGCGTGAAACGATTAATTTCGAGTGTTTTTTTGAACGGACTTAATAAGAAAGGAACCAATTGTTCTTCCTTAGATTCATCGTATTCTAGTGTTTTATCGGCAAAAATGTTAGCTTCTTCTCGAACTTTATGTCCAACTTTTTGTAAACTAATAAAGGCGATGTAAGCATTTTTAACGTCAATCATTTTATATAATTTCTTAAAAACAAAAGTAATCAATTCAGAAATCAATACAAACGATGTCAGGAATAAAAATATTTAACAAAATTGTCAAACAAAATTGTTAATGCAATTCATTGAATTTGAATGGCTTATAAATTATTTTGATTGTTATAACATTTTCTATGGTTTAAACTTATAATTATGGCACGGAAATAGTATTAGGAGAAATGTCTTAATTTATTAAAAAGTTGGGTGATGAAAAAAATTAAATTTACACTTTTAGGAGTAGCTTTTACAGCCATGTTAGCTGTTGGTGTAAATGCTCAAGATAGAGGTCAAAGAGGTGGTGAGAGAAGTTCTTCTTCAAGAGAAGCAACTTCAAGAAGTCAAGGGAATGGACGCTCTGAAATGGCTAGAACAGAAAATAGAACTAGCCGTATTGAAGGAAATAGAACAGAAAGAATAGGTCGTGGAAATTCTACGAATGAATCTTGGAAAAATTCTACAAATAGAACAGAACGTGAAACTAGTACACGTATAGATAGAAATAATACTGCTATTGTAGGTAGCAGACCAAGTTCTAATAAAGATTGGAATAATAGTAAAAAATAGCCAAGGAAATCAAGGCAATAGATCTGAGAGTTTAAAAAACAGAGATTTCTACAACAATCCAGTTCGTATAAATTCTAGCTCATACAACAGAGGAAACCGACCAGTTTCTAATGTGAATGTAAGAAACTATAACAAGTATTCGTATAACAGTTATAACTTCTACGGAAACAATGGTATTTACTATCGTCCTTATAACAATGGATATGTGAGATATATGCCATATGTAGGATTTAGAATTAATATTTTACCAGTAGGTTATGTAACAATTAATATTGGTAATAGAAATCCATATTATTTCTACGAAGGTGTTTATTACAGCCCAAATAGAAATTATTATGAAGTAGTTCAAGCTCCACTAGGTGCTATCGTATATGCGTTACCAGCAGGATATGAAAGAGTAGATTATGGAGGAGAATATCTGTATGAATTTGGAGGTGTTTTGTACCAAAAAATTTACAATAGAGGAACAAGAGCTTATCAAGTAGTAGGTTATTTAGATTAGTATAGGTTTTAGTAGTTAAGTAAAAGCCCAAACAGATTGTCTGTTTGGGCTTTTTATTTGTAGCGAAGAGCAGAATCGAACTGCCGACCTCAGGGTTATGAATCCTGCGCTCTAACCATCTGAGCTACCTCGCCTAAATTTTAATTTTTGCAAAGGTAATTTTTTTTAGATTTTATAACAAAACTTATTTTGATTTTCTTTGGTAGATACAATTCATTTTATATCTTGCGACTTCAATAAAATAGAATTATGCCAAAAAAGAAATATCAAGTAGAATTTTCAATCAAGTCTTCACCGTCTTTGCTATATAACTATATTTCAAACCCTTCAGGTTTATCAGAATGGTTTGCAGATAACGTAAATTCTCGTGGAGAAAAATATACTTTTATTTGGGATGGACACGAAGAATCTGCATTTTTGATGAAATCTAAGCAAGATGGATACGTGCGCTTTCAATGGGAATATGATGAAGATACAAAATATTTCTTCGAATTAACAATTGTAGAAGACGATTTAACGAACGATGTATCATTAGTTATTACAGATTTTGCTGATGAAGACGAAGTAGAAGAATCAAAACAATTGTGGGAAAGTCAAATTGAAGATCTAAAAAAAATCTTAGGATCTGTTTAAAATCTATTATTTTGAAAATTAACTTAGGTGGCGTTATTGTCGAAAAAGCAAATGCAGAAATAGGAATTCAGAACAGAGCTTTTCGTAATGGTGATGCTGTAAAAGAAATTTTGCGATTTGTAAATGGTGAAATTATTGATTGGGAAGATCATTATTTCAATTTAATGGCTTCTATGCGTATTTACCGCATGAATATTCCGTTAGATTTTACACCAGAATTTTTTCAAGAACAAATCAATTTATTAGCAGAAGCAAATCAGACCAAATCAGGGAAAGTAGAATTTTTTGCGTTCAGAAATGATGAGGAAGATTATCTAAAAGCATCCATCAATTATTTGATTTCTATCGAAAATAGTGAAAATGATTGGGAGTTTTTACAAGCTGAAAACGAGATTGATGTGTACAAAGATTATGCAATCAATACTGCATTTTACTCACTTGTGAATACGTATCGTCCAGAAGAAAATATTGCAGAAATCTATCGTTTAGAGAATGATTATGCTGATATTATTTTGCTAAATGCAAACAAAAAAATGGCACGTTCTTTACGAGGAAATATTTTTGTGGTGAATGGAGAAACGATTCGTACGCCGAAAAAAGAAGAAGGTGTTATTACAAGTGTTTTGAGAAATAATTTCATTACAAAAATTAATAAAGCCGAAGAATTTAAAGTAGAAGAAGTAGAAATTTTTCCATTCGAAATTCAGAAAGCAGAAGAAGTTTTTATTTTGATTGATGGAGTTGGAATTTTACCAATTACCAAAAATCGTAAAAAAGAATACACTTTAAATAAAACAAAATCGATTTTTAAGTATTTATAATCGATTAATTCATAGAAGGATCAGCGGGGGTGTTTAGCCAAATCAAGTTTTCACCTCCAAGCTGTTTCATTAATTTTTTCCACAAATCAGCATCCCAACGCTCAAAAATATCAAAATCCAAATCTGTTACAGCCCACGAATTATCGTTTAATTCATCTTTGATTTGCTTTGGTGCCCAACCACAATATCCAATAAAAAACTTGATTTCATCTTGACTAATCAAATTCTGATTTACTGCATCACGCACATCTTCATATACGCCAGACCAATATAAATTTTCAGTAATTTTTTCACTATTTCTGATTAAATCAGGTCGTTTGTGAATATAATAGATGTTTTCTTTATCGACAGGTCCACCTTCAAAAACAATAGATGCAGACTCCATTTCAGATACAAAAATACTAATCGGAATATGAGAAGAATGATTAAGAATAAAACCAATACTTCCAGATTCTAAGTGTTCTGTAATTAAAATTACACTTCTCTGAAAAATATCGTTACTTAATGTTGGTTTTGCGACCAAAATAACTCCTTTTTTTATACTTTTGATAGACATTTTTGTTTCGGTTTTGTTACGTGAAATCTTAACGAAATATACAATTAGCTGTTTAAAAATATAAAATAATCATTAATGAAACAAGATTTAAGTTATAAAAGAAAAGTTTACGAAAAACAGTCGATGAATTTTGATTCGTTAAGAGAAAATCCGATCGAACAATTTCGTGATTGGTTTCTGCAAGCTGAAGAATCGGATGGAGTGGATGAAGCAAATGCGATGTCTGTTGCAACGATTGGTGAAGATGGATTTCCGAGAACGCGTGTTGTTTTATTGAAAAGATATACGGACGAAGGTTTTATTTTTTATACGAATTATAACAGTCAGAAAGGAAAAGCTTTATTAGAAAATCCGAAAGTTTGTTTGTCATTTTTTTGGCCATTTCTAGAAAGACAGATTATTATAAAAGGTGTGGCTGAAAAAACTTCGGATAATAATTCGGATGGATATTTCGAAACACGTCCAAGAAGTAGCCAGTTAGGTGCTTGGATTTCGGCGCAAAGTTCTGTGATTGATGAGCACGAAGATTTGACGGCAGAGGAATTGGAATTAGAAAAAAAATACGAAGGAAAAGAAATTCCTCGTCCAGCACATTGGGGAGGTTTCTTGATTCGCCCAACTGAGATAGAGTTTTGGCAAGGACGTCCAAGTCGTTTACACGATAGAGTTCGTTATGTTTTACAAGACGATTTTGATTGGAAAAAAGAGCGTTTAGCACCTTAAGATATAAAACAAAAGCCTCTAATTAAGAGGCTTTTGTTTTTGATGTATAGTCTAATAATGGTTCGTATTCTTTTAGGAAAGCAGCTTTTTTTTGAAACAATAAGTTATTTGAAACTGTAAGCTTCCCCAAAATTAGAGTCATTTATAATTATAGTTTATAAATTTATAAAACTATGAAGAACAGTAAATATTCGGAAGTTCAGATTATCAAGATCTTATCTGAACAAAATTTTGGAAAAACGGTCAATGAAATTTGTCGTGATCATGGAATTAGTCAACCTACTTTTTATAATTGGAAGAGTAAATATGGTGGATTGGACGTTCAACACCTCACTAAAATGAAGGAAATGGAGAAAGAACTCTCTCAGTACAAAAAGATTGTAGCAGAACTAACGCTAGAAAATGTTGTGATGAAAGATGTGATTTCAAAAAAGCTTTAACGCCTTCTGAGAAACGAGAACTGGTCACTTATTGCAGCTCACAATACGCAATGAGTACTCGTAAGGCGTGTAAAGTTTTCCTCATTTCCAGTTCGGTTTATTTTTATAAAAAGAAACCCAATAATGAGGATGATAAAATTAGGGAAGAATTAGTTTTGCTTTCAGAGCAGCACTACACATGGGGATTTTGGATGATGTATCACAGGCTGAGAAATCGTGGATTTGGATGGAATCATAAACGAGTTTACAGAATATATACCTCTCTGAAATTAAATCTTAGAAGTAAACGTAAAAAACGTCTTCCAGCAAGAGTAAAAGAGCCTTTATTGCGACCAATTTACCCAAATGTAACTTGGAGTATGGATTTTATGCACGACACCTTAGAGTGTGGTAAAAAAGTAAGAAGTTTGAATATTATAGATGACTTTAATAGAGAAATTTTAACCATTACAATTGACACTAGTTTACCTTCATCAAAGGTCATTTCACAGCTAAAGCAACTTGTAGAATGGCGAGGAAAACCTGATAAAATAAGAGTAGATAATGGACCAGAATTTATTGCAGAAAAATTAAAAATTTGGTGTCTATCAAATCAGATTGTTCTACAATATATTCAACCAGGAAAACCAACACAAAACTCATTAGTAGAAAGATTTAACAGAACTTTTCGAACAGAATTTTTAAACGTTTATCTCTTTGAGAATATCAAACAGATGAAAAATTATGCTGAAATTTGGATGTGGATGTATAATAATGAGCGACCTCATAGTGCGCTACAATACCTTACTCCCAGAGATTTTTTGTTGAAATATGGAAAAATAAATAATGAAAAAAAACAAGATTTTCCTACATTCAAACAAAATTATAATAAAAATAATCAATTATTAAATAAAAACTCTATTTTTGAATGTACCTAACAAAGGGAAGAGTACAGAGTTAATTATGAAAAAATGTCCGTATTGTGCTGAATTAATAAATGATGAAGCTATAAAATGTAGATATTGTCAAGAGAAGTTTGACGATTCAATGAATAAATCTTTATTAAATATTCTTAATTCTTCTAAAGATAAATTGTTTAAAAAGTATTCAGAATACAAAGAAAACAAGATGAGCCATTTAGTGTTACCTACAGATGAAGAATATTGGCTTATAGGAGATACTTATTTTTTTTTAAATGATTTATCTATTAAAAATGTAGGCGAGTTAAAATATGATGAAATAATTTCAGTTTATTTTAAAGCAGAATCTACTACAAGAAATTTTATAACTGATAGAAATATATTTTTCGGGGTTATTATTTATGCTATTGACGAACAAGATAATAAGACTAATGAGGTAATAGAAGTACCTTTAATCAGTAGAAAATTCGAATTTCATAAACTTGATAAAAAGGCATTTGAAACAGTTATTTTAATATATCATCATATTGCTAAAATCACTTTTAAAAACCGATTAAATTTTTATAATAAACAATTATTAGATAAACAATATTTTGCTTATTTAGGTTTTAGATTTCAGGTTGATGGTAAAGTTTATAACAATAAGAATAAATTAGTAGCTGATTTATCAACTATAAGTTTAGATGATGTAAGTTTTTCTAGTGAATGGTCTGGTTTAAAATCTTCTCAAGAAAATCCGTACGAATTTAAAATACTTAACGGACTTCCTCAGGTAAATATATTATTTGGTTTATTTCAGTCTGGACATAGTTTTAAATTGGATACCATTCAAGATAATGATATTATCAATTTAATAATCTATAATTTTATTATAAATAAAAAATATATAGAATAATCAACTGAAAACTTAAGATTTTGTTTTTCAAAACATTAATAGCAAATTAATATTTTTGTTTATATAAAAAAAAAGCTTTAGCTTTGAGTAAAGCTCTTTGAGAAGTATTTCTCGAGGGGCTTTTTTTATGTATTTTATTTTGGGTACAAATGAAGTATAATAATAGAAAAGAAAATAGGCAAAGCGTAAAAAATAGTAACGCTGGGTATAAAATATTGTTTAACAAAAAAAGTGTTGATCTGTCGGCAAACGTTCCAACACTTTTCTAAAATTTCAAAATTATGAAACATGTACTACCTTTTTTAGAGGAATATTACTTTCTAATTATGATAGGATTTGGGTTAGTAAAAGTGATTTGTACTATCATTAGAACTACCAAATCTTGTAAAGATTGTAAGTAATGGAATGAACCGAGTTATTATAAGTAACTCGGTTTTATTTTACCAAAGTTATAGATTTTTTTGCTGGTTCTGGAGGTGTAGCTGAAAAAATAATATTTAAATTATAGTCGGAATAGAATACTTAACATAAACAAAATTATACACCAAAACAATTCGGGTTAAATTATTGATTTTAAAGTAGTGCCGTTTTGAATAAATACCTTCACACAAACCAACGCCAATGGATAAGTTTTTTCTTGTTGGAAAAACTAAACTTTGCAAATTGTTCGAATAGGAAACATATGCATTTACATCATCAATAATAAATACTTTTTTGGGATGTTTTGTGCCAACTTTATCTGCGGTTGCTTTTATTAATTTGAATAATTCTGGTTGATCCGTTTCAAAAATTTCAATTCCATTTGTAGCTGTTTTTTTGAAAATATTTAGAATAAATTTAATATTATAGTAAACGATTAAACCTCCTAAAGCCAACAGTCCCAAACCTAAAAAAATGGTAATCCACATTGGTTTAGCAATGACGATAGCGATTCCTCCACAAACACAAATTATGAAAATGATGATGCTCAAAATTGTAGAAAAGAAGAGAGTAATCAAGAAAAGAGCAATCCATACTGCCGATTTTTTTTGCGCCTTTTTGTACGTTTCGGAAACGTTTATTTTAAAAGAATTCATAGTGTTAATTAAAGTTTCGAATATAAAAAAACCTGATGAAATTTCATCAGGTTTTTTCTATATCATTTTATTGTTGATTATTTATTAAACTCTTGTGCAGTTTTACGAATAATCGCTAAACATTCGTGTAATTGTTCTTCGTTCATCACTAAAGGAGGAGCGAAACGAATGATGTTTCCGTGTGTAGGTTTGGCTAATAATCCGTTGTCTTTCATTGCAACACAGAAATTCCATGCTGTTTCAGATTCTGGTGTATCGTTGATTAAAATTGCATTTAATAAACCTTTTCCACGAACTGATTTGAATAATGGAAATTCTTCAGCCATTTTCGTGATTTCTGTTCTAAAAATTTGTCCTAATTTTTCAGAATTTTCAGCTAATTTTTCGTCCAAAACAACTTGCAAAGCTTCTGTAGCAACAGCCGCAGCTAATGGATTACCTCCATAAGTAGAACCGTGTTGTCCTGGTTTGATGACATTCATTATTTCATCATTTGCTAAAACTGCAGATACTGGATAAGCTCCACCTGAAACGGCTTTACCTAAGATTAAAACATCAGCATCAATATTTTCGTGATCGATTGCTAACATTTTTCCTGTACGTGCGATTCCTGTTTGAATTTCGTCCGCGATAAATAAAACATTATGTTGTTTACATAATTCTTCACAAGCTTTCAAATATCCTTCAGAAGGTACATTAACACCAGCTTCTCCTTGAATTGGTTCTACTAAGAATCCACAAATTTTATCTGCTTTTTCTTCTAAAATTTGTTTCAAAGCTTCAACATCATTGTATTCTACAGCTTCGAAACCACTTGTGTAAGGATTGAAATTTTTACGTGCATCTTCATCATTCGAGAAAGAAATAATAGTAGTTGTACGACCATGGAAATTGTCTTTACATACTACAATAATCGCTTCACCAGTTGGAATTCCTTTCTTTTCGTAACCCCATTTACGAGCAATTTTTAGCGCTGTTTCTACAGCTTCTGCACCCGTATTCATTGGCAATACTTGATCGAAACCGAATAATTCTGTGATAAATTTTTCGTATTTTCCTAATTCCGCATTATAAAAAGCACGAGAAGTTAACGTTAATTTTTCGGCTTGATCTTTCAACGCTTTAATAATTCTAGGATGACAGTGACCTTGATTAACAGCTGAATAAGCTGATAAAAAGTCGAAATATTTTTTTCCATCAACATCCCAAACGTAAACACCTTCACCTTTTTCCAATACAACTGGAAGTGGGTGATAGTTATGCGCTCCGTATTTTTCTTCTAATGCAATTAATTCTGCTGATTTTTCCATGTAATGATTTGTTTTTGTTTGTTCGTAATATTTTATAAAAAAACCGACAAATAATGGTCGGTTCTATTTCGTTTCTAAATTTTTCTCAATTAATTGAATATCTTTTCCAAAGAATTTTTTTGCCACTTTTATAATATTATCTGTATTGTCAGAAATATAAAATGTATAGTTTGCAACAGTATCTTTCGCAGCCAATTTTCCTTCTTTTGCCAATTGATAAATTACTTGATTCACGACAATTAAAGGTGAATTTACGATATCAACTTTTCCTTCAAATACTTGATTGATTTCTTTTTCCAGATGTGTATAATGCGTACATCCTAAAATAATCGAATCAATTCCTTCTAATTTTTTGTTCAATAAATACGTTTCTAAAACTGCTTTAGAAATCGTAGAATTTGTAAAACCCTCTTCGATAACAGGTACTAAGAGAGGAGTAGCCATTTCAATAACCGTAATATGTTTATTTCGACGACGAATTGCTTTCTTGTACGCGCCCGAATTTACAGTTGCTTTTGTTGCAATAACACCTATCTTTTCTCTTAATTCGAACGAAACTTTCTCCGCAACAGGCGAAATAACATCGATAACAGGAACATCTTTTCCAGCAGCTTCTCTAATTTCTTTCAACGAATTAGCGGTTGCAGAATTACATGCAACTAAAATCGCTTTACAATTATTGTCTATTAAAAAATTAGTAATGTCTACCGAAAATTGTGTAATCGCTTCTTTCGATTTTTCTCCATAAGGCAAATTTTGAGTATCGCCAAAATAGATCAAACTTTCGTTTGGTAGCAGACGTTTTATTTCTTTTGCAAACGTCAAACCACCAACTCCAGAGTCGAAAACACCAATTGGTCTGTTATCATTCATATCGCAAATTTAACAAATTAATTGATGTAAAATAATCTAGAAGCAATTCCGTCTGCGAAAAATTTTGCTTCGGGTTTCAAAATAATTTTATTTTCTTTCTTTTCGACTAAATTTTCGTTGATTAATTGATTGAGTTCTTGATGAAAAGAATTAACTAAAGGTTGAGAAAATTCTGAATTAATTCGATTTAAATCTATTCCATAAATTGTTCTCAATCCTATCATTATCATTTCATTAAATTTTTCTACTTCATTTAAAACTTCAATTTCTTGAGGTAGATTATTTTCGTTGATAGCTTGTATGTATTTAGAATTATTTGCAATGTTCCAAGCACGAGTTTTTCCGTTATAAGAATGCGCAGAAGGTCCAATTCCTAAATAATGAATTCCTTTCCAATAATTAGAATTGTGTAAAGAAAAATACTCTTCTTTTCCGAAATTAGAGATTTCATATTGAATAAAATCATTCGAAGTTAAAGTGTCAACTAAAAGTTGAAATTGTTCGTTTTGACGATCTTCATCAACCGGTTTTGTGATTCCTTTTTTGATTTGATGATTTAAAATTGTTTTTTCTTCGACTGTTAATGCATAAGAAGAAATATGTGGAACATTCAGCTCAATTGCTTTTTGCAAATTTTGCTTCCACATTTCGTTGGTTGTGGTCGTAGAACCATAAATCAAATCAATAGTGATATTTTCGAAACCAAAATCTTGCGCCAATTTTATCGAAGTTTCAGCTTCTTGTGCATTATGTGCGCGATTCATTAATTTCAAATCTTCTTCAAAAAATGATTGAACACCAATCGAAAAACGATTAATCGGAGTTGATTTTAAGAAATTAAGTTTTTCTTTATTCAAATCATCAGGATTTGCTTCTAGTGTAATTTCTTTTAAATTTTTGGTCGAATAATTTTTATAAATCGTTTCGAAAATACTTTCTAACTCAATTTCAGATAGGATAGAAGGTGTTCCTCCTCCAAAATAAATCGTTTCTAAAGGTGTTGAAATTTCATTTTTTCTGATCTCAAGTTCTTTATTAATTGCTTGAATTAAATTTGGTTTATGTTGAAGATTGGTTGAAAAATGAAAGTCGCAATAGCTGCATTTTTGTTTACAAAACGGGATATGAATATAAATTCCTGCCAAAATATTATGATTTGAAGCAAAATTATAATGAAATTATAGGCTAAAAAAATTGTTATAAAAAAAAACTAAAAATTAATATTGGTTTTGTAAATAAATCTTATATCTTTATCAACGAAAATAAAATACTATGAATAAAGGAACTGTAAAATTCTTTAATGAAGAAAAAGGATACGGATTTATTAAAGATGACGAATCAGGAAAAGAGTACTTCGTACACGTTTCTGGTTTAACAGACAAAGTAGCTCAAAACGATAAAGTATCTTTTGACTTAGAACAAGGAAAAAAAGGCATCAACGCCGTTAATGTGAAAGTAATCTAATTAATATATTATCTCAACATATTTCTTGTAAGCGACCTGTTTAGGTCGCTTTTTTTATTCTTTGATTTCGTCACTATTTTGATAAAACTCTGCATCACGAAGCAATTCATTCACGAAATGATATAATCTTCCCAATTGATATTTTGCCAAATAATGACCATATAAACTTGCTAAATAAGTACCTAAAGCCATTAATAATGCAATAGGAATACTCCAAATCCATACACTATTTCCCTGTACAATATATTCGGAAACCGCATAAGAGCCTAAGGTGATAAAAATAGCTCCGCTCAAACCATACAAAAATGCGAAAAATGTCCAAACATTAGAAGGCGGACCAATAATTCCTCTAACAACCAAATAGTCAGGATTATCGTCATCATCTTCAATTCTGATTTGCAATTGCGGATGCCAATATTTATCCTTGTCTTTTCTGACACGAATCATCGCAACTTCCTGATTCGCATAACCTCCATATTCGGTAGAATTAGTTTCGAGATGTTTTTTGATTAAATCAATAAATTCTTGTTTTGATAAATGTGTAAAAACCTTAAATCGTGGTCGGCTTAAAAGAGATTTAATTGGAACTTTTTGGCTCATATTCTATTACTTTCTTTAAATTTACAATAAATGTTTAGATTATGACAAAAATCATTTCTGATACTTATGAGAAAATTTATGAAATAGTTCGTCAAATTCCCGAAGGGCGTGTTTCTACTTATGGATTGATTGCAAAATATATAGGCGAAAAATTTTCGGCTCGCGTGGTTGGTTATGCAATGAATCATGCACATAATAGAGAAGATGTTCCTGCGCATCGTGTTGTAAACAGAAATGGTTTGTTAACTGGAAAACATCATTTTAATCCTTCGAGTTTGATGCAAAAATTGTTAGAGAATGAAGGAGTGGAGATTATAAATGATAAAGTGGTTAATTTTAAAGAAATTGTATGGGATCCGAACGAATCTCATTAAAATCTGTAACAAAATTTACTTTCTTCTTACTAATTTTACAAATCAAATGATATAGAAAATGGAATTTTTATTGCAAGCTCAAGGCTTAACAAGAAAATATAAAGATAAAGTTGCGCTTAATAATTTTAGTATCAATATTCCACAAGGTTCTATTTATGGACTTTTGGGACCAAATGGTGCTGGAAAAACAACTTTTATTCGTATTGTCAATCAAATTACGGCGCCAGATAGTGGAACGATTTTGCTAAATGGTGAACCTTTGACGAAAAAATCAATCGGACAAGTTGGTTATATGCCAGAAGAACGTGGTTTGTACAAGAATATGAAAGTTGGAGAACAGGCACTGTATTTTGCAAAACTGAAAGGTCTTTCTTCTGCTGAAGCTAAAAAACGTACCGAATATTGGTTCGAGAAACTTGATATGATGTCTTGGTGGAACAAGAAATTGAGTGAGTTGTCGAAAGGAATGGGACAAAAAGTTCAGTTTGTGATTACAGTTATTCATAATCCTTCTTTGCTGATTTTCGATGAACCTTTTAGTGGTTTTGATCCTGTAAACGCACAAATTATTGCGAATGAAATTCTTGAATTAAGAGACAAAGGAACAACAATTATTTTCTCAACACATCGTATGGAATCTGTTGAAGAAATGTGTGATCATGTGGCATTGATTAATCAATCGAATAAAGTGTTAGATGGAACGATTGAAGAAGTTAGAAATCAATTTAAGACAGGAAAGTTTTCGATTCAATTGAATGAAATTCCCGCTGATTCTCTTCAAAATTTAGCGAATGAATTTGAGATTTCGGATGTACGAAACATTAATCAACGAACTGAATTTAATTTGTTATACAATAAAGAAACACCAACTAATGTGATTTTAGATAAATTGATGCAAGTGGGGCAAGTTCATCAATTCAAAGAAATTATTCCTTCGATGAATGATGTGTTTTTGGAAGCCGTTAAACAAAGTTCAATTCCTAATCTTTAAGCTAATTATCAAATGAAAAATATATTTTTAGTTGCACAACGCGAGTTCTTTTCTCAAGTAAAAAACAAAGCGTTTATTGTTATGACTTTTCTTTCGCCTTTGTTGATTGTTGGGGCAGGAGCGGTGATTTTCTTTTTGAGTTCTGCGAATAATTCGGAAGTGAAAAATATTGCAATTGTAGATGAAAGTACAGAGTTTGTAACCTCGTTTAAATCGACTAAACAAATGATGTTTAGTATTTACACGCCTCAAGAGTTGAAATCTATCAAAGATACTTTGAAAGGAAGCGAATATTTGAATGCGATTCTTCATATTCCGAAAAATACAGATGGAAATTATGAAAATATCGAGAAAAATACTGAATTAATCACAAATGGAAATCTTGGAATTACTGATCGTGAAAAACTTTCGAGAACGATTAGTGATAAAATAGAAAAAGAAAAACAGGCAAAATCTGGTATTGACAAAGCGGCTTTAGAAGCTTCTAAGGCACGTGTTAACCTGAATGTTTTTAACGTTACAGACGGAAAAGAAGATAAAGGAATGGAGTTGAAAATCGGATTATCGATGTTTTTAACTTACATTATTTTCATGTTTGTGATGATTTATGGTGTAAAAGTAATGCGTTCTGTGGTTGAAGAAAAAAATAATCGCGTTGTAGAAATTATCATTTCTTCTGTAAAACCTTTCGAATTAATGATGGGTAAAATCTTAGGAACGACAATGGTTGCAGTCACGCAATTTGCAATATGGATTGGAATGACAATGGGGTTATTGATTTTATTTCCAACAATTGCTGCTTCAAGAATGGATATGTCGCAACAAATGATGAATCAAGCACAATTAGCCGAGACTAATCCAGATATGATGCAAAAAGTAACAGAAATTAGCGAAGTATTGTTAACGTTTAATTATCCGTTAATCATTTTTGCTTTTATTTCTTATTTTATCTTAGGATATTTGTTCTACAGCTCTGTTTTCGCGGCAATTGGTTCTGCGGTTGACAATGATACAGATACGCAACAATTTACATATTTTCCTTTAGTTCCGATGATGATTGGACTTTACGGAAGTATGACAACTTTCGAAAATCCTGATGGTCCAGTTGCTTTTTGGTTATCAATGATTCCATTGACTTCTCCCATCTCAATGATTACTCGAATTCCGTTCGATGTTCCGATTTGGCAATTAGCTTTATCCTTATTTTTGCTGTTAATCAGTACAATATTTATGGTTTATATTGCTGGAAAAATCTATAGGATTGGGATTTTAATTTATGGTAAAAAACCAACTGTGAAAGAAATGATTAAATGGGTTTCTTATAAAAACTAATTTTACACAACTTATAAAACTAAAAAAAGAGCTTGATTTATCAAGCTCTTTTTTTAATCGTCTATCGTATCTTTTTTGATGACTTTGGTGTTATTTGGGACTTTCCCGTATAAAAAGTCGAGGTATATTTTACTGTACGAATTAAATAATTGGAGTAATTTGAAATAATTTACATCATTCAATTCTATTTTAGATTCGGTATTCGTTAATGCATTATCAATGAAATCTCTGATTTTGAATTTCGGAATTTTTAAATCGTTAGTGAAATAATCATCACCAAAATAATTTTTGATTTTTGTAATTTTGTCATACTTATCTTCATAATCAAGCAATGCTTTTCGTTGTTTTGCTTTACCAGAAAAAACATCATAAATACGTCCAATATCCAATCTCGTCAACGTAATATCTCCACTCAAAAATCCAGCTTTCAACGAAGATGTGTCTTTTATAGGTTTGATATCAGGATTAACGCCAAGACTTTTATAAAGTTTTGTTACAACATCAGCTTTTTTTCCATTTTTGACATCTTTTTCAAGAATTCCTGTCAATTTTTGACCAATATATGCGGTATTCAATTGAATTGTCTGCACAGCTAAATGCACTACAATTGTTTGTTTATTGAACAAATTTGGTCTTAAGATAATTAGTCGATTTTCGTACCAATCAGATTGTATTTTTAGCGTGTCATTTACTTTTGCTTGAATAAGAAAAGTTCCTGTAAAATTAGAAATTGTTGTATGATTTGTTCTCAGATTTGTAACGTAAACTCCTTCTGCTGTATCGTCAGAATCATCAATGATAATGTTTCCCTGAATCCATTTTTCTTGTGCGAAAATAAAATTCGACAACAGCAATATTAGAATGGTAAATAGTGATTTCAATTGTTCGTGATTATACGTTTAATTATTTGTACGAAGATAAGTCTTAATAAATTAGCATCAATTTTGTTAACGTTTATTGGCTAAATTTTAAAAATCTATTAAGAATTATTGATTTTTGTTTTGATTTAATTCATTCAAATAATCTTTCGCATAAGATTCTAAATCAATCATTATCGTACCAAATTGTCTGCTCAAAACTTTTTCTTGAAGCGGATAACGCGCATTAACATAATATAAAAATTCTTCTATTTTATATTCAGGAATTTGTAATTGATTTGTATAAAAATCTGTAGGATAATAATGTTTAACTTCTTGAACGAGAGAAAGTTTTGTTTCGTAATTACGTACACGACGTTGCTCACGATAAAATCCATTCATATGACCAATCAATCGAACAGGATTTAAAACATCCATTGGCTTGAATTTTGCAATATCTCTTTTAGGTTCTAAATCTCGTAAACGTTGATCAAGTCCCATTTTATCGTACAAATCTGTTTTATTATCCTTGTGATATTTAGGTTGTAAAGGACCTTTACCAATTGTAGCACCACTCAATTCAATTGTTTCAATATCCAAATGTGCTTGTAAAAAACCTTTGTTGTAAATATTTTGGTTGATTACAATTTTTCTAGGAATCAAAAAATCTGCTTCAAACAAAATCGTGTCGCCAACATTTGCTTGGATAGAATAATAACCCGAAGGGCTTGTATATGTCTTACTTTCTGACGTCAGATTTTCTATACGAGCACCAGAAACTGAGGAAATATAATCGTTTCCTTCGTCTACAACCACAGAACCAGTAATCAACTTATTTTGCGCAAAGCTGATGAATGGAAAGATAAATAATGTGTATGTTAACCAATATCGCATGTTAGATTTAACCTTTTATTTTTTGTTTCATTTTCGACCAACGATAATCTCGGATGAATTTCTCTTGATCTCGATTTACCATTTTTTTTGTACCATTGGTTTTAGCTTCAAAAAAACCTTTCAAATAATACAAAATATAGGTGGGTTTCTTTTTACGTAAAGCCAATTTTGTGCCAGCAATTAATGTAATCCAAAATCCGTAACCTAATGCATAATAAGCTGCACCTTGTTTGTAAAGTGCCGATTTATTGTAACTAGCACCAGTTGGTTTTAGATGTTTGATGTGTAAAGATTCGTCTGTAACAACTTTCCAACCATAATATTTACACAACAATTCGTCTACTGTATCCCAACCCATATGTGCGCGTAATCCACCAATTTTTTCGTAACAATTTTTTCGATAAGCCTTAAATGCGCCACGAATATGGTCTTTATCTGTCAGATTTTCAAGAATCCATTTTCCGTCTTTGTCAATATACGCAAAACCACCAACCATTGCAATATCTTCATCTTGATTAAAATGAGTTAAAATAGTCTCAAAATAATTAAACGGAATATCTAAATCTGCATCCAATTTAACAATAATATCATAATTAGGATCAATGATTTCGTAACCTTTCAAGAAAGCTTGTATCACTTTGCTTCCTGGCTGATGTTCACCTTTTGATAAGATATTTCTTAATTTGATGAACGGATATTTAGCTGTAAGTTCTTCTACAATTTGTTGTGTTTTATCGGTTGAATGATCATTTACAACAATCACTTCATATGGTAAAACAGTTTGATTAACGAGAGAATTTAGCGTAATCGCAATAAAATCTTCTTCGTTATGTGCAGGTATAACAATAGAGTATTTAGTAAGTAAAGTCTTTTTTTCGTTCTGCGTAGACAGCATAATATCTTGGTGTAATTCTTCTTAATAAGGGTCTTATTCCCAGTTTGTTTGATGGATGCGTCCATTTGTGACGATGTATTACATTCCATCCAGCTTTTTCCATTAACATGTCAAATTGCCAATCTTCAAATTCGTGATAATGTACATCTCGCGCATCATTTTGATTACGATAAGCAGGCGAAAACCACAAACGCATCGGAATTGAAGCTAATAATTTATCTCCAGGCAAATTTCTTAGCACTTCCATTGGATTTACCAAATGTTCTAAAATTTCTAAAGCCGTTACAAAGTTAGCATCATAATTTTGCAAATCCTTATAATAATAGTCCAAATCGTCGCCATTTGTATTTTTTACATCAAAACCATTTTCCAACATCACATCTGTAAAAGGATTTTTGATTCCTAAATCAAGAATTTTATCAGTAGGTTGAGCAAATTGTTTCAGCAAAGCTAAGGTTTCATTGTATCTTTTTTGTGGATATATTTTGTACATTGTGTTAGTTGTTTTCGGATGATAAATTTAATCATCTATTTTAATATTGCTCGTTTCTATTTTAAATTTTTTTATTGCAAATTTGCCAGATGAAAACGATTGGATATTATCGATTACGAAACAAAAATAAAGTAGAAGGTTTTGCGAAGGAGATAGATGGAGTGACCTATTTTAAAGGTTATAACGAGTTTTCTTGGCACGAAAATGCTTTACAATTTGATACCATAGATATTGGAATAGATATATTGGATAAACGAAATCGACGATTATTTACCAATGATATTGTGTTGTATAAAGTCTCTAAAAAACCATTCTTGCGTACAGGTTTTGTCGTTTACGAACCAAAACTGAAAGAATTTGGAATCGTAGATCAACAAAGTTTTCATTTTACACCTTTCTATGTTGAAGGTTTGTGTTTATTCGATCATGATAAACTCGAAGTAATTTCTCATTTATTTACGAAGAAAGAGGTTTCTAAGTAAGTTTAACGAGATTTTTCCATTAATTAAATTTGAAAGAAAGCAAAATTGACTGTACATTTGGGTCGTGAAACTATGGGCAACTAAAATTTTTATTTTTTTTTATATAACGACTTCAACTCAATTTTGTCAGTTATATAAATTGCCTGTGTTTATTTCTCATTTTATTGAACATGATAAAGGAGGAGATTTTTTGGATGAAATGAAAACTTTTTTAGTTCATCATTATGGAGGACATGAGGTTGATGCGGATTGGGAAACTGACCAAAAATTACCTTTCATGAAAGTTGAGTTTGTTCATATCGACTTTTTTTTCTCTCCTATAAAACTCTTTGATATTTTACACTTAGATAAAGAAATTTCTACCACTTCAATCAAAATATTTGATGAAGATTTTTTACATACTTATTATTTAGATTCTATCTGGCAACCGCCAAAACAAGCGTGATTTTTTTTAGATTTATGATAGATTGATTCTTTCAATTTATCCAATTTCAGCTATTTACAACTTGTATTTAGCACATTTTTAATCTATACAATTTTACGATGTTAAATAAAATTATTGATTTTTCAATCAAGAATAAATTTATCGTGGGTTTGTTTACGTTGGCTTTGTTGATATTTGGTATTTACGATGCGACAAAATTACCCATTGATGCACAACCTGATATTACATCTAATCAGGTTCAAATTATCACTGTAGCGCCTTCTTTTAGTGCAGAAGATATTGAGCGTTTAGTGACTTTTCCTATCGAACAAGCTAATTCTAATATTGGTGGGATTACCGAAATTCGTAGTTTTTCTCGTTTTGGATTATCATTGGTAACCATTGTTTTTGATGACAATACAGATGTTTATTGGGCGCGACAACAAGTAAGTGAACGATTGATTCAGGTTCAAAATGAGATTCCCGAAGGTATTGGAGAACCACAACTTGGTCCAATTTCGACAGGTTTGGGCGAAATCTATCAATATGTTGTTCGTCCCGCCGAAGGTTACGAAGATCAATATGATGAAACTGAATTAAGAACAATTCAAGACTGGATTGTTCGTCGTCAACTTTTAGGCGTTCCTGGTGTGGCAGATGTGAGTAGTTTCGGAGGAAAATTGAAGCAATACGAAATTGCAATTGATCCGCAACGTTTACAATCTTTTAGTCTGACAATTAATGATTTATTTGATGCACTGAGTGAGAATAATCAAAATACAGGTGGAGCTTATATCGAAAAAGGTCCTACTTCTTTATTCATCCGTTCTGAAGGTTTAATTGGTAACATCGAAGATATCGAAAATATTTTGGTCAAACGTTCGCAAAGTGGAACACCTATTTTATTGAGAGATGTTGCAGATGTAAAAACTGGTTTTGCTACACGCTATGGTGCAATGACATATAACGATACAGGTGAGGTTTCTGGTGCAATTGTTATGATGTTGAAAGGAGCGAATAGTAACGAAGTGGTGAAGAATGTACAACAACGTATCGAAGAGATCAAAAAGACGTTACCTGAAGGAGTTGTTATTGAACCTTTCTTAGACCGTAAAAAAATGGTTGACAATACGATTCATACGGTTGAAACAAATCTACTTGAAGGAGCCTTAATCGTTGTCTTTATTTTAGTGCTTTTCTTAGGAAATTTACGTGCTGGTTTTATTGTAGCTTCTGTTATTCCTCTAGCCTTATTATTCGCGATTATTATGATGAATATTTTTGGTGTAGGTGGAAACTTGATGAGTCTAGGCGCATTAGATTTCGGATTAATTGTTGACGGAGCTGTGATTATTGTAGAAGCGGCGATGCATCAGTTAGCGCACAACAAAAAGTTTGGGTTGAAGAATAAATTAACGCAAACTGAAATGGATCAAACAGTTGGTTCTTCAGCTAAAAAAATGGTGAATTCGGCTGTTTTTGGTCAAATTATTATTCTAATCGTTTATTTACCAATTTTTACTTTACAAGGAATAGAAGGAAAGATGTTCAAACCAATGGCGCAAACAGTTGCTTTTGCTCTGATTGGTGCATTTATTCTTTCGTTGACTTATGTTCCGATGATGACCAGCTTATTCTTAAGTAAAAAGAAGAAAGTGAAACCAAATTTATCGGATCGTGTAATGGCTAAAATTGAGATTTTCCATCAGAAATATTTAATCAAAGCCTTAAAAGTTCGTACTATTATTTTAGCAATTGTGCTTTCTCTATTTGCTATTGCTGTTTTTGTGATGTCTCGTTTAGGTGGAGAATTTATTCCAGCTTTAGAAGAAGGCGATTTTGCTGTGGAAGCACGTATTTTACCAGGAAGTAATATTACGACAACAATAGAATACACAAATAAAGCAGCTAAAATACTGAAAGATCGTTTCCCTGAAGTTGAAATGGTTGTGACAAAAATTGGGAGTGGAGAGATTCCTACCGAGCCAATGCCAATGGATGCAGGAGATATGATTATTGTACTGAAACCTAAAAAAGAATGGACTTCTGCCACAACTTTTCCAGAATTATCGAATAAAATGAGTAAAGCTTTGGAAGATGTTCCAGGACTTTCAACGGGATTTCAATTTCCTGTTCAGATGCGTTTTAACGAATTAATGACAGGAGCACGACAAGATGTGGTGGTGAAAATATTTGGTGAAAATTTAGATAGTTTAGCTAATAATGCAGATAAATTAGGAAAAATAATCAATACTGTAAAAGGAGCGCAAGACTTATATATCGAACCAATTAATGGAATTCCACAAGTTGTGATTGAATTTGATCGTGCTTTATTAGCGCAATATGGATTGAGTATTGGAGAAGCAAATCGAATTATTAATATGGCTTTTGCAGGACAATCTACTGGAATGGTTTTCGAAGGTGAAAAACGTTTTGATATGGTGGTTCGTTTAGCAGAAGACAAACGCGAGAATATCGAAGATATTCGAAATTTATTGATTCCTACTGCTTCTGGAATTCAGATTCCATTGAATCAATTAGCAAAAGTAGATTATAAAAATACGCCAAATCAAATTCAGCGCGAAGATGCAAAACGTAGAATTGTTGTTGGATTTAACGTAAAAGGACGCGACATAGAAAGTGTTGTACAAGAATTACAACAAAAAGTTGATGCTCAAATAAAACTTCCTACAGGTTATTATACAACCTATGGTGGAGCTTTCGAAAATTTGAATCATGCTAAAGCTCGTTTAGGTATCGCTGTTCCAGTCGCCTTGGTTTTGATTTTTGTCTTGTTATTTTTTGCATTCAAATCAATCAAAGAAAGTTTATTAATTTATACAGCCATTCCGCTTTCTTCAATCGGTGGAATACTATTCTTAGCTGCGCGAGATATGCCTTTTAGTATTAGTGCTGGAGTTGGATTTATCGCACTTTTTGGAATTGCCGTTCTAAACGGAATTGTATTAATATCAGAATACAATCGTCTACGTGATAACGGAATTAAAAATACAACTCGAATTGTTATTATGGGAACACGAACTCGTCTTCGTCCCGTTCTAATGACAGCTGCCGTAGCCTCTTTAGGTTTCTTACCAATGGCTCTTAGTAATGGTTCGGGCGCAGAAGTTCAACGTCCATTAGCAACTGTTGTTATTGGAGGATTAATGGGCGCGACTTTCCTTACTTTATTTGTTTTACCAATTTTATATGTTATGTTCGAAAATATTCATTTTAAAAAGAAATCAACTCGTCATAAATCAATTCCTACAGCTATTTTATTAGTTCTAGCTTTGTTTGGAACAACTGCTAATGCGCAAGAACGTATGAGTTTTGATGAAGTTGTCAAGTTAGCTGACGCGAATAACCTCGAAATTAAACAAGCAGAATTGACTACTGTTTATCACGAGAAAAATGTGTTTGCCAATCGTTCGCTTTCACCTTTAGATATAGCTGCGGAATTTGGACAAGTGAATTCAGGTGAATTTGATAACAAGTTTACTATTTCGCAATCGTTTCAATTTCCTGTGGTTTTTAAACGTCAAAAAGCTTTGAACGAACAAATGATCAGTACTTCTAAAGCAAATGAACAATTGACGAAAGTTGAAATTAAACAACGATTAGCTAATCTGTATGTCAATATGCAAAATACAGAATATCAACAAGATTTATTGAAAGAAAATGAATTGATTTACCAAGAGTTTTTGAAGAAAGCAAATTTACGTTTGAAGAAAGGTGAATCAAACCGAAGTGAGGTTTCAACGGCTATTATTCAGTTGAAATCGATTCAAAATCAATTGAAATTAGTCGAAAATGAATTAGAAAATGAATCAAGACAAATTCAATTTTTAACCAATTCATCATTCAAAATTTATCCAACAAAAGATGGTGTAAATTGGAGTGAAATTGCAGGATTATCTGTTTCAAATGTACATCCAATGTTAAAATTAGCTGAAGAAAATATTCAGACTTCTACTTTAGAAACTGAAGTTGAAAAATCGAAAAAAGTTCCAGTTTTAACAGTTGGATATTCAAATCAAAGCTTTTCTGACTTGGATCAAAATCGATACAATTCTTTTCAAGTAGGAGTTGGCTTACCTTTGTTTAATAGAGGAATTAATTCGTCAATTGAAGCCTCAAAAGTTAAAACTGATCTTGCAAAACAAGCGTATACTTTACAACAATCGAAGTTGCAACAAGATTTTGATGTTTTAAAAAATAAAGTAAACGCTTACGAAGAAATAGTAGGAGATTTTGAGCAAACTCAACTTCCTGCTGCGAATGATTTACAAAAAACAATTAATCGTCAATTACTAGAAGGAGAGATTAATTTTTTGGATTGGGTGATTCTGAATAATCAAATCATCGAAGTGAAAACAAAGTTTCTAGAAGCAAAGAATCTACGTAATCAGGCTTATGCCGCAATGACTTTTTATACTGCACAATAATATGAAAAAATATATCTTAATGCTTTGTACATCTTTTGTTGTGATGAGTTGTAACAAAGAAGAAACAAAACCTGAAGTAGAGCAAAAAGCAACTATTTCTACTTCAATTTTAAAGTTGACAGATGCTCAATTAAAGAATTTTGAAATTGATACAACCTCTTTACGTCATCAGAATTTACCTACAACTATTCGGCTAAATGCAAAGACGGCAGTAACCCCAGAAAATACTATTTCTATCACCAATGCCTTTGGTGGTTATGTGAAACGAATTGCACTAATTCCAGGAAATTATGTCAATAAAGGACAAGTTTTGGTGGTTTTAGAAGATCCGCAGTATATCCAAATGCAAGAAGATTATCTCACAACAAAAGCTTTGTTAGAGCAGGCTAGTGCAGATTATGTTCGTCAAAAGGATTTGAATGCAGAGCAAGCAGCAAGTGACAAAGTGATGCAACAAGCGAAAGCAACACGTCAATCGTTGATGGTAAAGAAAAGTTCCTTGGAACAGAAACTAAGATTAATGAATATCAATCCTTCCTCAGTTTCGTTGAGTAATATCCGACGTACCATCAATGTTTATGCACCGATTAGCGGAATGGTGAGTCAGGTTTTTGCGAATACAGGACAATATATTTCGCCAGCAGATGCGATGTTAGAAATTATTAATCCAGATCGTTCTTTGTTGAATGTAAAAGTATTTGAAAAGGATCTGAGTAACATTCAGATTGGTCAATTTTTGAAAGCTTATACCAATGCAAAACCAGATCAAAAGTTAGATGCGCAAATCACCTCAATTTCAAATCAAGTGAATGAAGATGGAACGGTTGATGTTTTTGCACGAATTACGAATGCGAATGGTACGCGATTAACAGCGAATATGTATTTCAATATCGAATTGCAAGTGAATTCGCTTGACGCGAATGTTTTACCAGAAGAAGCTGTAATTCAGTTTGAAGGAAAAGACTATGTGTTCGAAAGACAAACTAAAAATCAGTTTCGATTAGTTCTTGTAGAAATAGGAGGTTCTGCGAATAAAATGATTGAAATAAAATCTCCTCAAAATTCAGGAAAAGTCTATGTTTCGAAAGGAGCATATAATCTTTTGACTGCGATGAAAAATAGTGGAGAAGGAGATTAGACTTCGAATTATTGAATATAAAAAACGAGCAATTTATTGCTCGTTTTTTATTGAATTTTGTTCTTTTTAAATTAAAATCCAATTAGAAAATTTGCTATATTCATCTCATCTTGATCAATTTCATTAATTTTGGAAAAATGGAAAGTATATGCAAATTTTAGTAATCGAAGATGATAAGCGAATTAGCGATTTTTTAACCAAAGGATTAGAAGAAAATGGACATTTGGTTACGCTTTGTAAAGATGCGGAAACTGTTTTAGATGAATTTCTTACGATTCAGTTTGATTTGATTATTTGTGACATTATGTTACCAAAAATGGATGGAATTCAGCTTGTACAGACACTTCGTTACAAAAAAATATTCACTCCAATTTTGATGTTAAGTGCATTAAATACAGTTCAAGATAAAGTTTCGGCTTTGGACTATGGTGCAGATGATTACATTACAAAACCATTTCATTTCGACGAATTATTATCGCGAATCAAAGCTTTAACGCGTCGTAATCAGTTTCGTTCGCAAGAAGTTCCTGAAAATAAATTAATTTTTGATGCCTTAGAAATCGATTTGGATCAATATAAAGTTTTTGTCAATCAAGAAGAAACAGAACTTTCTCCTCGTGAATTTAAGTTGCTGAATTATTTAATCGAAAATATAGATAAAACCGTTACTCGTATCCAAATTTTAAATGCTGTTTGGGGAATAACATTCGATAATCACACCAATGTTGTGGATGTTTACATTTCGTATTTGCGTAATAAAATAGAGAAAAATGGTATGAAATATATTCATACAGTAAAAGGCGTTGGTTATATGTTTAAAGCTTAAATTATGAAGTTAAAACATCGATTAGCGCTTTATTCAGTCATTATTTTTAGTATCATTATTTTGATTGTTTCTACAATTATTTATTTTTCTTTTTATACCGAAATGGAGAAAAAAGAGATCAAATCATTGCAGAATAAGACACTTTTGGCTTCTATTTATTATTTAGAAAAGGACGAATTACCTGTTTTAGAACATAATAATATCAAAAGTCAATTAGAGAAGACGATTTCCCGAAAAAATATTTTAATTGTTGATCATAACAACAAAAAATACAATGGAAATATGTCGTCTAATAAAGATATTTCAACCAATTTTATAGAAAATATTCGTGCCAATAAATCAGATTTTTTTACAAGTAAAGATTTCTTTTATAACGGAATTTTTTATCGTGATAATGAAGGTGATTTTGTTGTAATCACGCGTGAATCTAAACAAGAATTTAACGAACAAATGCAATCGTTACTTCAAATTTTGATTTCGGTTTCATTGGTTGGGTTGATTTTTATTTATCTATTTTCTAATTTTTTAGGAGTAATTGCTTATGAACCGATTACAAAAATTATTGAGCAAATAAAAGAGCGTGATGCAAAGAATTTTACTGAACCTTTAAAGCTCAATAAATCGTATGCGGAGATTGAAGATTTAATCAAAACCTACAATCATTTTATTGATCGAATAGCGCAAACTTTTAATGTACAAAAGAATTTTATCGATTATGTTTCGCACGAATTACGAACTCCAATTACAGCATTATTAGGGACTTTAGAGGTAACTAATCATAAAAAAAGAACGCTCGAAGAATACGAAAACGTGATTGTACAACTGAAACAATATACCAATGATTTGCAAGAAACGTTAGACCAAATGATGTTGCTTTCGGGTGCAAAAACGAGTTTTGAATTTAATCAAATTCGAATTGATGAAGTAGTTTGGCAAGTGATTGAAAATGCTATTTTGTATCATCAAGCACGTATAAATGTGGATTTACAAGTCGAAAATAATCAATTGTTAACCATTCAAGGAAACGAAAAATTACTAGAAGTTGCGTTGAATAATTTAGTAAGTAATGCAATAAAATATTCGAACAATCAACCGATTTTAGTACAGTTTTTGGAAATTAATCATCGTTTGCAAATTCATATTTCCGATTTAGGAATTGGTATTTTAGAAACTGATATCAAACAAATTAAACAAAACTTTTTTCGAGGAAAAAACACGCAAGATTTTCAAGGAAAAGGTATTGGGCTTTCGATGGCGAATATTATTCTTACACTTCATCAAATTGATATAGAAATTGTTCCGAATAAACCTAAAGGAACGATTGTTAAACTCATTTTCTAATCTACTTTTAATCTAACTTAAAACTTACCTTAATCTTACACTTTTACTTTTGAATTTTCAAAAAGAGTAGAAGTGAAGAAGATCTATTATACAGTAATTCCAATTGTTCTTGCGATACAAACACAGGCGCAGAATGTAACGTTGGACAATTTAGAAGCCGCGTTTTTACAAAAAAATTATGCGCTTATTGCGAATAAATTCAATGTAGACAGAATTGATGCTGAAATTATTCAGGAGAAATTATGGCAAAATCCAACGTTGAGTATTTCTGAGGTTAATCTTTGGAAAACTTATAATGTAGAAGAACAGCCTTATTTATTCGGTAAATACGGGAAAAATCAACAAATTTCTGTCGAATTAGAGCAATTAATTGAAACCGCTGGTAAACGAAAAAAGCGTGTTGCGATTAAAGAATTAGAGAAGAATTCGGCACTTTTTGAGTATGAGGAATTGTTGCGTGAGCTGAAAAAGGAATTAAGACAAACATATTTTTCGTTGGCGCGTATTCAATCTGAAAAAAAAGAATTGCAAAATAGCGTTGATTTATTTGAACAGATGATGACACAATATCAGCGACAAGCTGATTTAAAAAATGTTCCGAAAGCTGATTTTTACAGACTTCAAACCGAATTAATTGGTTTACAAAAAGATCAAATTGAGCTAGAAAATCAAGAAATTGAATACATCAATAAACTTCGATTGTTAACGCAAAACTCAGATTTAAATGTAAATGAAATCGATTTTTCAAGATTCAATTCTCACTCCAAATCAATTCCATTTAATGCTAAACAATTAGCGAAAGAGCAAAATATAGCGTTAAAAAAACAAGAGAATGAAATCAATTTAGCTGAAAAACAATTGATTTTAGAAAAAGCACAACGTACACCAGATTTGGCTTTTCAAGTAATTTATGATCGAGGTGGAAATATTATGCGCGATTTTGTTGGTGTTGGAGTAAGCATTGATTTACCGATTTTTAATACGAATAAAGGAAACATCAAAGCTTCTGAAATTGTACTGAATCAACAACAAATCACCAAAAATGCCTTGAATTCTGAATTAGATATTTCGATTGATCGACTTCAAAATCAAATTAGTCAATTGGATAAAGCACTTATTCAATGGAAAAAATTGAACAATCAAGAGCAATTAACTATGATTGACAATTATAAAAAACATCTCCAAAATAAACAAATCACTTTATTAGAATTTATTGATTTTACGCAGGCTTATCGCGAATCTCAAAAAGCTTATTTGGATTTATTGGAAAATTACCAAAACACATTCGAAGAACTAAATTATATCGTTGGACAAGATTTATAAAATGATGAAAAAAACTTTTTATTTTTTAGCTGCTTTTACTTTGGTTTTAAGTAGTTGTAACAAGCAAGAAACCGAGAAAGAAGTGGTAAAAGAAAACAAATTTTGTTTGAACGAGCAATTGAAAAAGTCAACCGAAATTGTACCAGTTTTGCAGCAACCAATTCACGAACAATTAACCTTGTCAGGAAAAATTGAATATAACGAAAATGATTTAGTTGGCTTTAAAAGTTTGCTACAAGGAGTGGTAGATAAAGTGAACTTTGAATTAGGCGATTATGTGCGTCAAGGTCAAGTTTTGGCAGTTGTAAAATCGAACGAAGTACTAGATTTGGTACAGCAAAAGCGTTATCATCAAAATCAAATGGATTTGATTCGAAAACAAATTAAGTCGAAAAAAGAATTGTTGAATGATGGAATGGCTTCTCAGCCCGAAGTTACAGAGGCAGAACACGAATTACAATCAGCGCAAATTGAAATTGATAAAATCAATGCTACCTTGAAGATGTATCGTGCAGTTGGCAATGGTCAATTCCAGATTTTATCACCTAAAAATGGTTATATCGTTCAGAAAAACATGAGCGTTGGTCAGTCTATTATTTCTGATTCAGATGAAAATCTTTTCTCTATTTCAAATCTAAAACAGGTTTGGGTAATGGTAAATATTTACGCAAATAATCTGCAATATGTAAAAAAAGGTGATGCTGTAAAAGTGAAATCTATGGCGTATCCTGACCGCATTTATGTTGGGAAAATTGATAAAATATACAATGTGTTTGATGAAAATGAACACGTTTTGAAAGCACGTGTTGTATTGGAAAATCAAGATTTGAACTTGATGCCAGGTTTGAGTGCAGATATTATTATCGATAAACAAAATATTGTTGGAAATGCATTTGCGATACCAAACAAAGCCAAAGTTTTTGAGAACAACAAGGAATATGTGGTGGTATATAAAAATGATTGTACAATGGAAATCCGAAAAATTACGACGATTGGTCAGAATGAGGAATACACATTTGTTAGCGAAAAGTTTGCACCAAATGAGAAAGTTATTTCTCGAAACGCCCTAATGATATTTGAGGAATTAAATAAATAATAAATGAAAAAGTTAGTACAATCAGTCGTAACTTTTTCGTTACGAAATACAACCTTTGTTTTATTTGCTGTATTTGCATTACTCTTTGCAGGTATATTTTCTTTAAAACATACACCAATAGAAGCATTTCCAGATGTAACGAATACTAGAGCTCGTATCATAACACAATGGCCAGGAAGAAGTGCTGAGGAAATGGAAAAATTGGTGACTTTACCAGTTTCAAAAGTAATGAATAGTATTCCGCATAAATCAAATATTCGTTCTATTTCACTTTTTGGATTGTCTGTGGTAACGGTTCAGTTCGAAGATGGTGTAGATGATTTTTATGCACAACAATATGTATCGAATAAGTTGAACGGCGTTGATTTGCCCGAAGGTGCAGATGCCGATATCGAGCCGCCTTCTGGGGCAACAGGAGAGATTTTTCGTTATGTGATCAAAAGTGATTTGCCGATTAAGGAAGTGACAGCGATACAAGATTGGGTAATAGAGCGTGAATTGCTTTCTGTGCCTGGTGTTGCTGATATTGTGAGTTTTGGTGGAGAAGAAAAAACATATGAAATAAAGATAAATCCAACCGAATTAAAAAACTACGATTTATCGCCTTTGGATGTCTATGAAGCTGTTTCGAAATCCAATGTAAATGTTGGTGGAGATGTGATTCAGCAAGGAGATCAAGCTTATGTAGTTCGTGGTGTTGGTTTACTAGATAAGATAGAGGATATCGGAAATATTACTGTCGCTCTAAATGGTTCTACACCAATTTTGATCAAAAATGTGGCAGATGTTGTCATTTCGAATAAACCACGTTTGGGGCAAGTTGGTTACAATAAGCATGATGATATGGTAGAAGGAATTGTTATTATGCTACGAGGAGAAAATCCATCAGAAGTCATTGGAAATCTGAAAGCAAAGATTGAAGAATTAAATACAAGAACTTTACCAGATAATGTAAAAATTGAAACAGTTGTAGATCGTACCAAATTGGTGGATAATACAGTACATACGGTTTCTAAAAATATTATTGAAGGTATTTTATTGGTTTCATTAATTGTTTTTGTTTTTTTATATAATTGGAAATCAACATTTATTGTAGCTTCGGTTATTCCGCTTTCTTTTTTGTTCGCAATTATTATGTTGAAAATTCAAGGTTTACCAGCGAATTTAATTTCAATGGGGTCACTGGATTTTGGATTGTTGTTAGAAGGAACTTTGGTAATTGTAGAAACAGTTTTTGTTGCTTTAGCTACAATGCAACATAAAGTAGGAGCAGAACGTTACGCGAAAATGAGTAAAATGGGCGTTATAAAGAAAAGTGCAGGAAGTGTAGCTTCTTATATTTTCTTTGCTTTACTTATTCTTATTGTTGCTTTATTACCGATATTTTCATTTCAAAAAGTGGAAGGTAAAATGTTCTCTCCTTTAGCATTTACATTAGGATATGCATTATTAGGATCTTTAATATTAAGTTTAACTTATGTTCCTGCAATGTGTAAGTTGCTTTTTAAGAAAAATATGGAAGAGAAAGAGAACTTTATTACTCGATTTTTTCAGAAAACTATTTTCGGATTATATGAAACCGCATTTCGTTATAAAAAAGCAACAATAGGAATCTTTTTAGGAATTTTAGCTCTTTGTTTGTTTAAATTCTCACATTATGGATCAGAATTTCTTCCGAAATTGAATGAAGGAGCAATTTACATTCGTGCAACTTTACCAAATAGTGTCAATTTACAAGAATCAACTCGATTAACAAAAGAGATGAAAGAGTTGATGCAGAAAGATTGTGATGAAATTGATTTTATTTTAACACAAACAGGTCGTCCAAATGATGGAACAGATCCAACAGGATTCTTTAATATTGAGTTTAATGTTCAATTAAAAGATGAAAAAGATTGGAAGCGCAAGATTTCAAAAGAAGAGATTATTCAAGAGATGCGAGATAAACTAAATCATTATCCAGGAATTGTATTTGGATTTTCACAACCTATTCAAGATAATGTCGAAGAATATGTAGCTGGTGTAAAAAGTTCATTAGTTATTAAGATTTTTGGTGATGATTTGTATGATTTAGAAAAATATGCAAATAAGGTAGCATCATCTATCGAAAAAGTAAATGGAATAACAGATATCAATGTTTACAAAAATATTGGATTACCCGAACTTAGAATAGAATTGAGTGATTCAAAAATGGCGAAATATGGTATTAGTACAGCGGATGTTCAGGCAGTAATTGAAATGACAATTGGTGGACAAGCAGCTACTAAGTTTTATGAAAATGATCGACAGTTTGATGTTATTCTTCGTTTTCAGGAAGCTTATAGAGATACTCCTGAGAAAATTGGAAATATTTTGATTCCAACAAGTAATGGGAACAATGTTCCTTTGCAGGAAATAGCTACAATTGGTTATCAAACAGGACCTGCTTTTATTTATCGAGAAGGAAATAGTCGATATATCGGTGTAGGATTCAGTATAGAAGGTCGTGATTTAGGAAGTACAATCGATGAAGCGAAGAAAGTAGTGACGAAAGAAGTTAAATTACCGAAAGAAAATTACATGGAATGGGCTGGTGAATTCGAAAGTAAAGAGCGCGCAGCAAAACAATTAGCAATGGTCGTTCCGATTTCGTTAGTTTTGATTTTATTATTATTGTATACCAATTTCGGAAATGTAAAAGACACAGCGATAGCTGCATTAACACTGCCTTTTGCTTTTATTGGAGGATTTATTTCGCTTTGGGTAACAGGAACCATTTTTGGTATATCTGCGGGAATAGGTTTTATTATTCTTTTTGGAGTAGCAACGATTGATGGAATTGTTCTAATTGGTGTTATTCGAGATAATTTAAAGCATAAAATGCAATTAAAAGAAGCAATAGTTAATGGTGTTAAAAGTAGAATACGCCCTGTTGTGATGATTGCGCTTATGGGATCGATGGGATTATTACCAGCAGCACTTTCTACCGGAATGGGATCAGAAATTCAAAAGCCTTTGGCAATTATGATTGTAGGAGGATTAATTATTTGTTTAATCTTATCCTTTACAATTCTTCCAGTTGTATTTTATTATGCATATAGAAAAGAATATCAACAGAAATTCCTGAAATAATTTGTGTAGTTGTTTTATATAAAGGAGTTTTTATCAAAAGGTAAAAACTCCTTTTTTATTGATTATGAATGAGTAAATCTAGAATAATTAATTATAAAGTAGAAGACCACTTAGAACCAAACGTTACGTTACCTTCTTGAAGTACAATATCTGAATGTAGAAATTTGGCTGCATCTGCTGACTTTTTCACTTTAACGCTACTTCGTTCCATCATTTCTTTTTCATACTGTTGTAAAACTTCTTCACGCAAATTAATCTGTTTATTTTGAATATTGTTATAAACTGAAATAATTTTTTGCGCCAATAACAAAGCATCTAACAAAGCTTGATTTGCACCTTGTCCTTTAAAAGGACTCATAGGATGAGCCGCATCGCCTATTAAAGTAACTGGACCAGCTTTTTCTAATAAGTTTGACTTTAATAAATCTCGATCATAAACGGGGTATCCAGTGATTTGTTTGGGTTCTGTAGCTGCAATAATTTCAGGAATAGGAGAGTGCCAATGCGTTCTTTTAGCAACTTCTATTTTTAAAGCCTCTGAACCTTTTTTACTCAAAGCTATCGCTTCATTTTCTAACATTGGAAAACTAAATTGCCACATAACCGAATCTTTATCATAAGGCATCATATACATTCGTTCCGTTCCATTTGCGGTCTGAAACACTGTTGCACCATCTAACAAATGATTATCTAAATTTGCTAAAGCATCCAGTTTACAAATGCCTAAAATAACAATACAACCCAAATAACGTAATGGACTATTTTCCTCATTTATAACCAATCGACGAACTGTACTTCGTATGCCATCTGCACCAATAAGTAAATCAGCTTTAAAGTGTTTTTGAATTCCATCAACATCAAATGTTAATTCTATTTTATCATCAACTTTAAAATCGACTAATTGATGATTCCATAAAACTTGATTATTGCCACCTAATTGATTTAAAAAAGCTAAGCGTAAAGATTGCCTCGCAATGTGAATATTGGTATGTTTATTCTTGTTTTTAGCTTCAATCGCTTCTTTATCTTGCAATTTTCTTATTCCCCATTCGCCAATCACATTTCCTTCTATAGTATGTGCTAAATGCAATGTAGAAACGATTCCTTCCTCTAAAGTTTGGATTCCAAATTTTTTTAATTCTTTACTAGCTTGCTGTAACGTTAGTCCATAACCTTGGGAACGATCGTTGAAAGCTCGATCACGTTCAAAAAGTGTAAAAGGAATTTGACGATGTAAACACGCTAATGCCAATGCAATTCCACCAATTCCAGCTCCGACAATTGCAATATGAGGATATTTTTTTTCGTTGGGTGATGGATGTTCATTTGTAGTTGTCAAACCGGTTCCTGAGCAGACAGTACAGATCTGCATCGAACTTTTTGGTTTATTTGGAGTAATAAAATTTTCATTCTTTTTAGATTGAGCAACAGCTAATTCATAACGCGATAGTTTCCTTTTCGAAACTCCTTGACTTTTTTTTCCAAGTCCATTACAATTCTTGCAACTTATCCAATTTTCTCGAGTACTCAATTTAAAAATTTTTGCAAAAATAAGATTAAAGTAGCTATTTAGAAAAATCTAATCGTAAAAGATAGAATTAATAGATGAATAATGAATTTTTCTGTAATAATAGTTTTCATCATTCAACTTCTTTATAGTGATGATTTAAAACTTTTTGCAGAGATTCTAAAATAGGTTTAATATAACCGGACTATTATTTATTATAAAAGTGGAGTGTATATATGATCCGTTGGACTTATAATTTTGGTCAAAAATAAAATCAATTGAAAAAATTATTAAATCATATTGTTTTAGAACCAAAATTACATGTAAAGTGGCTTAATACACTTTCGTATATGGAAAATGCAGGAGCAAGAAAAATTTCGGCATGTGAACACAAAACTTTTGTCAATCTTATCCAATTGAAACATGCAGCTGAGGAACATCGCCATGCTTATTATTTGAAAAAGCAAATTATAAAATTAATTCCAGATGCTTGTGTCAATTATGAGCCTATTTATCTTTTAGCACCAAAAGCAACAATGTATTATTTACATCAATTAGATATTCAGGTTTGTCGTTTATTGAAGAAAGAATTTAATCTTGATGGGGAAGATTTAAAATACGCAGCTTATTTGTTTGTGACTTACGCTATAGAAGTGAGGGCAGATGAATTGTATCCAATATATCAAGATATTTTGACGGCGCATCAACAAAAAGTGATGGTAAAATCTATTATTGTTGAAGAAGAAGGTCATCTTGAAGAAATGATTTCACAATTAAAAGAATTTCATAGTGAATGGAATATCTATGCAAATCAAGTGAAACAACTAGAAGAAGTGTTATTTATGAATTGGATTTCTGCAATTGAAAATGAATTGAATAATGTCGAAATTTTTTAATTCATTGCAATTATCTCTATTCGAAAGAGAACAAAAAGGAATTAAAAGAACATTAAAAGTTCGTTCTTCTGGAATTGATTTTTATAGTAATGATTATTTGGGATTAGCTAAAAATGAAATCTTACATCAGCAGATTTTAAATGAGTTTATAGCACAACCATCTTTACTTTATGGTTCTACTGGAGCACGTTTGATTAGTGGGAATTCCAATTACCTAAGAGAAACGGAACAGATAATAGCAAATGAACATAAAGTGGAAGCTGCATTACTTTTTTCATCTGGATATAATGCCAATTTAGCACTTTTTTCTGCACTTTTAACTCGACATGATGTTGTTTTAGTTGATGAAAATATACATCGATCAGTACATGACGGGATTAAATTATCCAACGCAAAAAAAATAAAGTTTAAACATAACGATTTAGATCATTTAGAGAAACTATTGCAAAGAGTAAAAGAGCGTTGTTTTATCGCGGTAGAAAGTTTGTATTCGATGGATGGTGATTGTGCTCCATTAATTGAACTGGTTGAATTAGCCAATAAATACAATGCAGCATTAGTGGTAGATGAAGCTCATGCTTTTGGTGTTTTTGGTTACGGATTGGTTCATCAATTCGGTTTACAATGCAAAGTGTTTGCAACGGTTGTAACTTATGGAAAAGCGATGGGAATGAGCGGTGCCACGATTTTAGCTAATCAGTTAGTGATTGATTATCTCATTAATTATGCTTCACCTTTTATTTACACCACAGCTATTGCTGATTTTCATGTGACAGGTTTACGAAAAGGTTATCAGTTTATCAAAGAAAATAAATCGCTTCAAGAAAGTTTACAATATAATATCTCACATTTTAGAAATAGTGGCTTAACGAGTTCTTCAAATAAAAATAGTCCAATTCAAATTCTAAAGTTTGAGTCTAGGAGTCAATTAACCAAAATCAAAAATCTATTGGAAGAGGTTGAAATAAACACTTTTGCAGTTTTTCCACCTACAGTAGTAGAAGGAGGAGAGCGATTAAGAATCTGTTTGCATGCTTTTAACACACAAGAAGAAATTAATCAATTAATAGAAAAGATAAAAGAAAATGTCTAAACAATTATTTGTTACAGGAATAGGAACAGGAGTTGGGAAAACGATGGTTTCAGCAATATTAACTGAAGCTTTACAAGCTGATTATTGGAAACCAATACAATCGGGAGATTTAGATTCATCAGATAGTTTGTTGGTAAAATCGTTAACTTCTCCAGAACTGAAAATTCATCAAGAACGTTATTGTTTGCAAAAAGCCGCTTCGCCACATCAATCTGCAAAGGAAGAAGCAATTGAAATCAATTTAAATGATTTTGAATTTCCCAAAACAACCAATTCTCTTATTGTTGAAGGAGCAGGAGGATTATTTGTTCCTATTAATGAAGAAGATTTTATGATTGATCTTATTCAGCAGTTTAATCTTCCAGTAGTTATGGTTGCAACGAATTATTTGGGTTGTATTAATCATACATTATTAACGATTGAAATACTGAAATTAAGAAATATCGCTATCGAATATTTTGTGTTTAATGGAGAGTTTGATGAAGACACTTCTCGTGTTATAAAAAATCATTTGTCTCCGGATATTTCTATCATCATTATACCAAAACTCAATTCAATAAATTCAAGCGAAGTGAGAAATATAGCAGAAACAATTAAGCATCAATTTAATATTTAAAATACAATGAAAGTATCAAACGAAACACGCCATGATTGGACGAAAGAAGAAATCGAAAAAATCTATCATCAACCATTATTAGATTTAGTATATCACGCATCCAAAAAACATCGAGAATGGCACAATGCAAGAGAAGTACAAGTATGCACCTTGTTATCTGTAAAAACAGGTGGTTGTCCCGAAGATTGCTCATATTGCGGACAAGCAGCGCGTTATCATACCGATATTAAAGTAGAAGCTTTGTTGCCAACTGCAACAGTATTAGCACATGCAAAGAAAGCAAAAGAAGCGGGCTCATCACGTTTTTGCATGGCAGCTGCTTGGCGAGAAGTACGAAATAATCGAGATTTTGATCGAATAATCCAAATGGTTAAAGGTGTAAATGAATTGGGATTAGAAGTATGTTGTACATTAGGAATGTTGACAGAAGAGCAGGCAATTCGTTTGCAAGAAGCAGGTTTACATGCTTATAATCATAATTTAGATACTTCCGAAGCTTATTACGATGAGATTATTTCTACTCGTAAATTTGATAATCGAATCAATACGATACAAAATGTGCGAAAGGCTGGGATTACAGTTTGTTCGGGTGGAATTATTGGCTTAGGAGAAACGCATCAAGATCGAATTTCTATGCTATTAACTTTGGCAACAATGTCAAAACATCCAGAATCTGTACCTGTAAATGCTTTAGCAAGAGTAAAAGGAACACCTTTAGAAAATAATCCGAAAGTAGATATTTGGGATATGGTTCGTATGATTGCTACAGCTCGTATTGTGATGCCTTCTTCGATTGTGCGTTTAAGTGCTGGTCGAATAGAAATGACAGAAGTTGAGCAAGCTTGGTGTTTTATGGCTGGAGCGAATTCGATTTTTACAGGAGAGCGTGAAACCTTACTGGTAACGCCTAATCCTGGGGTAACAGAGGATATGAAAATGTTTGAAAATTTAGGTTTAATACCAATGGTTAAACAAGAAACAACTCAGACATGTACACATTAAAAGAACGCGATCAGTTGGTGAATTGGCATCCTTATACGCAGATGAAAAAAGCCAATAATATTATTCCAATTGTAAGAGGAGAAGGAAGTTATATTTACGATGAAAATAACAAACAATATATTGACGCTGTTTCATCGTGGTGGGTAACGCTGCATGGACATGCGCATCCGTATATTGCACAAAAAATGCACGAACAGCTAACAACTTTGGAACATGTTATTTTTGCAGGATTTACGCATCGACCTGCAATTGAATTGTCTGAACGTTTGTTGGCTCTTTTACCTCAAAATCAAAAGAAAGCATTTTATAGCGACAATGGATCAACAGCGATTGAGGTAGCATTAAAAATGTGTTTACAATATCATTTCAATAAAAAAGAAGATAGACCTGTGATTTTAGCGTTCAAAAATGCCTATCATGGTGATACTTTTGGCGCGATGTCTGTAAGTGGAAGAGGAATTTGGACAGAACCTTTTAGTGAAAAGCTTTTTGATGTTATATTTATTGATACGCCGAATGCAGAAAATATAGAAGCGATTAAATCGCAAATAAAAGAAGTTGCAACTAAAGTAGCGTGTTTTATTTACGAACCTTTGGTTCAAGGAGCTTCGGGGATGTTGATGCATGAGGCTGAATATTTAGATCAATTGATGAGTTGCTGTAGAGCATATCATATTTTAATGATTCAAGATGAGATTTTTGTAGGATTTGGTCGTACAGGTAAATTATTTGCAGTAAATCATTTGACAGAAGTTCCAGATATTATGTGTTTTTCGAAAGGTTTAACAGGTGGTACTTTGCCTTTGGGCGTTACAACTTGTACAGATAGAATTTACCAAGCCTTTTATGCTGATGATTTGAATAAGACGTTATTTCACGGGCATTCTTTTACGGCAAGTCCATTAGCGTGTACCGCTGCGTTAGCAAGTCTTGATTTGTTATTACAGACTTCTATACAACAGCAAATAGCAAATATTGTACATCAACATCAACATTTTGTTGTGTCTATTCAAGATCATCCTAAAGTAAAAGTGATAAGACAATGCGGCACTATTTTGGCGTTGGAATGGAATACAAATGAAGAAACATCTTATTTTAGTGATATACACGAAAAGCTATATCCTTACTTTTTAGAGAAAGGTATATTATTGCGTCCTTTAGGGAATATTATTTATTTAGTTCCTCCTTATTGTATTTCGACTGATGATCTAAATTATATTTATGATACGATTCGTCAAGCTTTAATCGAATTGTTTTAATGTTAAGTTCTAAATGACGCTTATAAGATTAAAAAGATAAAAAAATCTCCCTTTTGGGAGATTTTAGTTTATATCATATTGTCAATTGTTTGAAAATTATCATTTTATGATAAATGTTCTCTTATTTTTTTGATTAAAAAGCTTCCCTTAGTTTTGCAAAAAAAATAGTTTGTCTTTTCGATTTCGAGTCCATTTATCTAATAAATCCATTTATGTTATAGCGCTTATTGTAAGTGTTATTGCTGTTTTTGCTCTTGTTATATTGAGTTTTTTAATTAATAAAGAAAGTCAAAAAAATAATGATGAGTTTGTCAAAAAAAGTTTTTTGAGGAAATATGAAGCAGTTGAATTTGAGTTTAAAAACATCGAAGAATATCAAGAAGTTTTAAAAAAAGTTGTTAAAAAGACAAATGAAAAAAATGTAGCAGATCATTTTTTGGTTTTGAATGAATTAAATTCAAATCGAAAGTTAATTCGCCATGATTGGTTTTCTATTCATTCTCCAGAAACAAATTATTTTCCTGATGAATCAATCCTTTCAAAAGCTATCAATCAACCAAATATTAAAGAATTTCAATCGATATATACTACAAAAAATCAACAGATTGATAATTTTTTATTGGATTATAAAGACACGTTGTATTGGGTAAATTACGATTCTATTAAGTTGTCTAATGGACAAAATATGTATTACGGTTCGACGATTAATCTGTTTGATTTGTATAATTTTTTTACGACAGTTGATGCAACTTCGTCCAATTATATGTATGTTTTCAATAAAGATGGAATTTGTATTACGCATCCTGATGAAAAATTTATTGGGAAAAATGTTTTCGATTTTACAGATATCCAGCCAAACGATACGATAACGAGCACAATTAATTCTAATTTTTCACAAGATTTATATACGTTGAATGATGCTTCGTCCGAATTTATAAAGGATACGGATATTAAGCGTTATATAAAACCTTTACACACCAAAAATTTTGATGGATATATTGTCGTGAATCATTTGAGTTATATCATTGATGAAAATGTAGAACGAACTAAATTTTATATAGGTTTTATTTTCTTAGGGACTGTTTTTTTAATTATCATTATCTTTTTGTTATTCAATAAAATAACATCTAAAACATACAAGGAAAAAGCGTTTGTAATCGAAGAAAAAAATAGGTTGTTAATTGAAAATGAGAAGATTAAAAACGCTAATACTCTAACGCAATTACAACAATTAAAGAATCAAATTAATCCACATTTTTTATTCAATTCCTTGAATTCTCTTTATATGTTAATTGGTTTGAACAAAGAGAATGCGCAGAAATTCACGATGAATCTTTCTAAAATTTACCGATATCTTATTGTTCCGCCTAAGGAAAATGTTGTACTTGTAAAAAAAGAATTAGATTTTATTGCACAATACATGGATTTGCATAAAAGTAGATTTTCGGAAGAATTGATTTTTGATTTACAAATCGAAGATTCGAAAAGCTTAGAAAAAAACATTCCATATTTGGCATTACAGATTGTTGTAGAAAATGCAATAAAACATAATATTGCTACAATTGATCAACCTTTGACTATAAATATTGTTGTAAAATCTGATTTGATTATCGTCAAAAATACTTTTCAGAAAAAAAATAAAGCGACAGAAAATGAGAAATTTGGTTTAAACTATTTACAAAAAATCTATCATTTTTATCAAGTTGATAATTTCTCAACAAAAGTAGAAAATGAAGAATTTATTTGTTTTTTACCTTATATCGAACCAAAATATCCATTCACTCCAAAAAACTAACCACTCACTCCAAAAAACTATTATTATAAGAAAACTGCGCTTAAGTTTATGCCATAATTAATGATAATTTAATGTTCGAATGAGTCATAATAAGGAAAGAAAGAATTATAAATTAGCACTATATCTTGGTTTGGCAATGTCTTCGGCTGTTGTTTATGGACAAAAGAAAGAGGATAAAAAAGCTGAAAAAGATAAAACAGAGAAAAAGGATTCTACTGTAACGAAAGTTAAAAAAATAGATGAATTAATCAAGAAAGGAAGCTACAAGAAAGGTTTGTTTAATACCATTCAAGTAAAAACTGATATCTATTTCGAAATTCCAGATAGTTTATTTGGACGCCAATTTTTGGTTGTGAATAAATTGTCTCAAGTTCCAATGGAAGTTAACGAAGCGGGCTTGAACAAAGGAATGAATTACGAAAACAAAGTGATTTCTTTTTATCATGATAAAGTAGCTAAAAAAGTGTGGGTAAAAACAATTGTTCCACAAGTTTCTTCGCCTAAAAATGACGCAATCACAGCTTCTGTAAAGGATAATTTCTCAGAATCGATTATTGAGGTTTTTGATATAGAAGCTCAAAATAATGATTCTACAGCTGTTGCGATTAAAGTGAACAAAATTTTTGATGGAAATCAAAAAAGTTTTAATGATGTATTAACGAACATAGGTTTAGGAGGTTCGGTAAAGGCAAATCTATCGTATGTGGAAAATGTGAAAACGTTTCCAGAAAACATTGTGGTTAAGTCTCAGTTAACGACAAGTGTAAATGAAGGAGGGGTAGATTTGGCCGTTACCTTAGGTGTTACAAGTAATATTGTTTTACTTTCGACAACTCCTATGCAACCTAGGTTAGCAGATAATCGTGTGGGATATTTCACAGAAAAACATTGGTTTTTTAATGATGCTCAACACAAAATGGAAGATCAACGCTTTATTACAAAATGGCGTTTGGAACCAAAAGACGAGGATAAGGAAAAATATCTAAAAGGTGAATTAGTAGAACCTAAGAAACCAATTATTTATTACATCGATCCTTCGACACCAAAACAATGGCGCCAAAAAATTATTGCTGGTGTACACGATTGGCAAGTTGCTTTTGAGCAAGCTGGTTTCAAAAATGCGATTATAGCAAAAGAACCAACTGCTGATGACAAAGATTTTGATATTGATGATGTACGTTACTCAGTAATTACGTATGCAGCTTCACCAAAGTCAAATGCAATGGGACCTTCTGTGGTTGATCCGCGTAGTGGTGAAATTTTAGAGGCGGATATTATTTGGTGGCACAATGTAATGACTTCTTTGCATGATTGGATGCGTATTCAAACAGGTCCAATTGATCCAAAAGCAAGAGGAAATAAATTTAGTGATGAACATATGGGAGAAGCAATTCGTTTTGTGTCTTCTCATGAAGTAGGACATACATTTGGTCTGAAACATAATATGGGCGCTTCTTTTTCTTATCCAGTAGAATCTTTACGTTCGAAAGAATTTACAGATAAAATGGGTGGAACTGCACCGTCTATTATGGATTATGCGCGTTATAATTATGTGGCACAGCCAGAAGATGGTGTTACAGCAATTACGCCAAAAATCGGTTTGTATGATAAATATGCAATCGAATGGGGATATCGTTGGTTTCCAAATCAAGAAACAGAAAAAGCATCGCTTCGTAAAATGATTGAAAAGCACGAAGATGATCCAATGTATTTTTATGGTGAACAACAAAGCTATTTAAGTACAATTGATCCGCGTTCTCAATCAGAAGATTTAGGTGATGATGCTGTTTTGGCAAGTGAATATGGAATGAAAAATCTAAAACGTGTTTCAGAAAATATCTTGAAATGGACGTACGAAGATGGAAAAAGCTATATCAACACAGGGAAACTTTATTACCAAACAATAGGGCAGTGGGATTTATATTCTAATCATGTTTTAGCAAATGTTGGTGGGATTTATTTAAACAACACTTATTTCGGAATTGATAAAAAAGCATACGAACCAGTTCCTGCAGATATGCAACGTAAAGCAGTTAATTATTTAAACGAAAATGTGATTCAATTACCAAAATGGTTATTCTTTAATGATATTTTAGATAAAACGTATGCAATCAAAAATTCGCCAATGGGACCTTACGAGCAAACGCCGTATACATTAGCGAGAGAAATGCAATATGGATTGATTTATAATTTATTTACTGACGATCGCTTATTGCGCATGTTAGAAAATGAATTGAAACACCAAGAATTAAAATCTAATGAAAAAATTTATACAGTTGAAAATTTATTTGATCAAGTAAGAAGTGCAGCTTTTGATAAAAAATCAAACTTAACTATTCTTGAAAAAATGACTCAAAAAAATTACGTTGATGCCTTAATCGTTTCAACAAACAAATTATTTGAGAAAACAACTGTTGCGGGACTTACAATTGACCAAAACCTACAAGTACCAACTATCTGTAATTATTTAGACGAAGAAAAAATGGCGCGTAATATCAACTATTCTTCTATGAAAAGAGTGTCGGAAGTGACAACCTATAAAAGAGCAGAATTACAACGCGTGTTGACTTTGTTAAACAAGAAAAAGAATAATGGAGATGCGTCTACAAAAGCGCATTATGCTGATTTAATCATCCGTATTAAAGAAGCTTTAAAGTAAGATATAGAAATGAAAAAGACACTCATTCTTTTGCCACTTTTTGCGGCAAGTATTGCGTTTTCTCAAGAAAAGAGAGTGATTACAGGTTCGGTTCAAGACGAAAAATCGTTGGTTGGAATTGCTGGTGCGTCTGTTAAAATTGAAGCTCAATCAATTTCGACAAAAACAGATCAAAAAGGAATTATAGAAAGTGTAACGGTTGGTACTGTTACAGATGAAGATGGTTTCTTTTCATTAGAAGTTCCTGCAGGTACAAAATCTGTATTGATTAGTTATTTAGGCTATGATTCTAAATTAGTTGAACTTTCTACAGATTTAGCAACATATCATGTAAGCTTAAAATCAACTTCAGGTGAAGTTCTTCCAGAAAATAATGATCTAAAAGAAGTTGTTGTTACAGGTTATCAAAAAATTGAAAAACGTAAACTAACATCGGCAGTATCAACTGTAAAAATGGATGACATTCAACAAGCTGGTGTTGCTAGTGTTGACCAATTGTTAAGCGGACAAATTGCTGGTGTAGCTGTTTCTACAGAAACTGGTTCGCCTGGTTCGCCAAGTAAAATTAGGATTCGCGGTACTGCTTCTCTTTCAGGTCCACAAGATCCGTTATGGGTGATTGATGGTTTACCATTAGAAGGAAATGATGTACCAAACTTTAGTGATAAAGATAACATCGATCAATTGCAAAACTTTTCTATCGCTGGTTTAAATCCAAACGATATCGAAGATATTACAATCCTTAAAGATGCTGCTGCAACGGCTATTTATGGAGCAAGAGCTGCAAATGGTGTAATTTCGATTACAACAAAACGTGGTAAAAAAGGCGCTATGACGGTTAATTTTTCTGCGAATACATTTGTGACAGCTCGTCCAGATTTTGGTCGTTTAAATTTATTAAATGCTTCTCAGAAAGTTGATCTTGAATTAATGCTTGCTAGTCGCGATGATTTAACGTATCGTACTGATAAAGGCGAAGTAATGCGAATTTTGCAAAAGAATGGTCAATTAAATGCTTTACGAAATGGAGGTTTTAATTCTTTAGATCTTATCACGCAAAATCAAATTAATTCTTTACGAAATAACACAACCGATTGGGGAAAATTATTGTATCGTAATGCAATTAATACACAATATGGTTTAAGTATTTCTGGAGGAAATGATCGTTCTGATTATTACTTCTCATTAGGATATTATGATGAGCAAGGAACTACGATCGGAACAGGTTTTGAACGTTATAATCTTACTTTAAAAAACAATTATAAACTTAACGATAAATTAGATGTAGGGATTTCTATTTTTGCAACTTCAAGTGATAAAAAATCTTTTGTAACAGATGCAGATGCGTTATCAATCCGATTAATTATTCACGAAATGCGAATCCATATCTATCTCCATTTAATGCAGATGGTTCTTATCGTTATGACAACGATATTGATGGATTTGAAGATCGTTCTGTTCCATTTAATTTTATCGAAGAAAGAGAAAACACAAATTATACATTAAAAAACCGTTCGTTAAAAGGTATTATTGATCTTAATTATCAATTAGCAAAAGGTTTAAAACTAACATCTCAATTCGGAATTCAGTACGATAGTAACAAAACAGAAAAATACGCTGAGCAAGAAACTTATTTTACGCGTAAAATGAAAGAAGGAACGCGTTATTATAAATCTGGACAATATTTGTATTTCTTACCTGACGGAGGAGTTAAACAAAATTGGGATAACGAATTTTTTCAATATAACTGGAAGTTACAAGGAACATATAGTACTACGATTAACAATCGTCACGAAATTGATTTGATGGCTGGGACAGAAATTCGTCATACACAAAATGAAACGACTTTAACACGTGCTTTTGGTTACAATAAAACGACGAAAACAGGAACGCCAATCGTTTTCCCAAATTCAAGTTTTGCTGCAGATAAACGTTACGAAACGTACAGAGAGATGCCAACGGAAGAAAATGCTTATGTATCTACATTTGCAACAGCTTCGTATACATTAGACAGAAAATATACAGTTTTTGGTAGTGTTCGTTATGATGGAACAAATTTATTCGGAGTTAATAAAAAATATAAATACTTACCAATTTGGGCAGTTTCTGCTTCTTGGTTAGTTTCAAAAGAATCGTTTATGGAGAACATCGATTTTATTTCGAATCTTCGTTTACGTGCTTCTTATGGTTTACAAGGAAATATTGATCGTAATACTTCACCTTTCTTTATTGGTGAATATAATGATGCAACAATTTTACCAGGTAATAAAGAAGATATTATCAATGCGATTAATTTACCGAATGATTTGTTACGTTGGGAAAAAACAACGAATACAAATGTTGGGTTAGATTTAGGTCTTTTCAAAAATCGTATCAACCTTGCTGTTGATGTGTATAATCGTAAAGGAACAGATATGATTAGTATGCGCGAAACACCATTAGAAACAGGTTTTGAATATACAATGGTGAATTGGGGAGAATTGACAAACAAAGGTTTTGAGATTGCTTTAACAACACGCAACATTGATAAGAAAAACTTTAAATGGTCGACAACAATTAATTTTGCGCACAACAAAAGTAAAGTTCTTAAAGAGCAACAACGTGAAAATAGTTTAATTCCATCTCGAGAAGGTTTACCTGTAAATGCAATTTTTGCTTTAAAAACAGCTGGATTTGATGAACACGGAAATCCAATGTTTTGGAAAGGAGATGAAAAAGTTTCTGCAAAAGAATTCTTTGCTTTATATGACTTATATGAAGATTTTTTACCAGGAGAAATTGTGGATTCTAAATTAACAAGCGAAGAAAAACGTAAATTATTTACTTATATCGGAGATCGCGATCCTAAATTTACAGGAGGTATTATCAATAATTTCAAAATTCACAATTTTGATTTAACGATTTCTGCAGCATTCAATTTAAAACAAACGGTGATGAAAACACCTTCTTATCGTGGAATGGAATTGGATCCAGGTCGTAATTATACGCAAGATATTTTCGAGGCAGGTTCTACACTTCCAGGAATTACAAGCCCAATTAAAGGAGATAACGATAGTTGGATGGCGAACAAATGGTTTGCAGGAAACAATGCAAACGCGTACAATTTATTAGACATTTGGGCGAAAGAAATTAGTTATATGCGAATCAGTAGTATTCGTGTAGGTTATACTTTACCAAATAAATATGCTGAGGTTGTCGGTTTCAAAAGCGCTCGTTTTAGCTTAGAAGGACGTAATTTATTTGTATTTAGTAATGGATACAAAGGTTATTTTGATCCAGAAACTTACGGAAATATTTATGCACAACCAATTGCTAAATCTGTAACAGTAGGCCTTAATGTTTCTTTCTAAATTTTAAATCAAATGAAAAAAATATTTTTATTATTAAGCATAGTTGCTGTTAGCTTTACAGTAGTTAGTTGTGACAATTATTTGGATATTGAACCAGATGGAAAAGTGATTCCAAAAACGGTAGAAGATTACCGTATGGTTTTAACGAATGCTTATTCAAAATATCCAACACACAAGTCTTTGACAGCTTTACGCACCGATGAGGTTACATTGAATGAATATTCAAATGACTTTATTTCGTACCGAGAAATTGCACAATGGAAGGATACAAATCCAGATCAAATATCAATTCAATTTCCTTGGGTTAGTTTTTATACGGTGATTTTTTATGCCAATCAAATCATCAACGAAGGGCCAAAAACAATGGAAAATTCTGCTGAAAAAGATCAATTATTAGCAGAAGCTTATGCGTTACGTGCGTATGCGTATTTTGATTTGGTGAATTTATACGGAAAACCATATAATTCAGCAACAGCAAGTACAGACAAAGGAGTTCCTCTAAATTTAAAAGTAGATTTAGAAGCAACGCTTAAGCCATCATCTGTTCAAGAAGTTTATAATCATATTGAGTCTGATTTAGAAGAAGCTACTAAATTGATGAAAATGGATTCGCAGTTAGCTGGATTAAATTATAGATTCTCAAATGCAGCTTTAAATGCTTTAGAAGCAAGAATCGCTTTGTATAAAAATGAATGGCAAAAAGCAATTGATTTTTCTGATTCTACATTAAAAATCAAAGGTGATTTAGTGAATCTGAACACAACAAAACAAGTTCCAAATCATTATACATCTGCCGAATCTATTTTAGCTTTAGACAATACATTGAATCCTGCAATTCAGTATATGTCATATGCTTCACCAGAATTGTTAAGTAGTTATGATACAGAAAATGATCTACGTTTTCCGCTTTATTTTGAGAAAAGTGGATCAAAATATAAAGTTATCAAAGGTGGAAATTCAGAGTTCAAAACGTCTTTCCGCGTAGCTGAATTATATTTTATCAAAGCTGAATCATATTTGAAATTAAATAAGTTAGATCAAGCAAAAGCAACTTTATTTTCAGTTTTACAAAATCGTTATACAGCAACTGGTTTTGCAAAATTACAAACAGAAATTTCTGCGATGAATTCTACTGAATTGATGAAGTTTATTTTAGATGAACGTTTTAGAGAATTTGCGTTAGAAGGACAACGTTGGTACGATTTACGTCGAGCAAATCAAAAACAAATTATACATCAAATTTCAGGTAAAGAGTATATTTTACAAGAAAATGATGTTCGTTATACAATAGAAATTCCACAAGCAGCTAAGCTCAATAATCCTCATTTATAACATTTTTAGACCGTCTTTATTCATCATTTAGACGGTTTTTTTATACTTTTGCATTCATGAAAATTGCAATTGTAGAGGACGAATTATTGGCGGTTACTTATCTAAAAAATCTGTTAGAGGAGCAATCGATTGTTGATATTTCTTCAATTACAATTTTGCGCTCAACAAAGCAAGCAACGGAGTTTTTTAGAGATAATTCGGTTGATTTAATCTTCATGGATATTCATTTGGGTGATGGGAAAAGTTTCGAGATTTTTCAGGAAGTTGAGATTCTAACGCCAATTATTTTTATCACTGCTTATGATGAATATGCGATGAAAGTTTTCAAGCATTTTACGATAGATTATATTCTGAAACCCTTTGAAGTAGAGGAGTTGCATATTGCATTGCAAAAATTCAAGACTATTCGAACTAGTTTTGATATTTCACCAACATTACAATCGATAGCTGTTTTAGAAAATTCACCGTCCGAGATTATGCATCGTTTTTTGGTAACGAATGGTAACAAATTACGTTCGGTAGAAGAACACGAAATTGCTTATTTTTTTGCTTCGGGAAAACATCTTTTTATAAAAACGAAAGATGAACAAACCTATATTTATGATGATACAATAAAGGATATTATAAATAAATTGGATGAAACTATTTTCTTCAAAATCAATCGAAAATTTATTGTTCACATTGATGCAATTACTGAAATAATAAGACATTCAAGTCAAAAAATTGAAATTCATCTTCAACCAAAATCAGAAGCTGAACAAGCTATTTTTATTAGCAAAACGCAGATTAATAGTTGGATGGATTGGATGAATAGATAAAAAAAATCTCACAAATGTGAGATTTTAAAATATTAGTTTATAAATTTTCCAACATCAAGATAATTTCACTTTCGATGCGTTGCATCATTTCAAGCGAAATTTCTATTTGATGTTTTGCATTTTCGATGGTATTGTACGTCAATTCTCCCGTTTTCAAATTCAAATTATATTCAATTTGTCCTTCCCAAGAATTACTCGATTCGTAAAATGAAACCATTTCAAAAGGTAATCTTGGCAAAAGTTCACCAAAATGTTCTTCTAATTTGATTCGATTTTCTTGATTAATTGTTAGTTTTTCCATGATTTAATAATCATTGCATTAGCAGAAGTTTCGTAGAAAATAATCGCTAATAATTGTAAAAATTCAGCATGATTTAGCTTTCCTGCAACCACTTCATCAATATCTGCCTCGTAATATTCTTCAATTGTTTTAGTCATCAAGGCTTTAAAATTCTCCAACGGAATATTTTGATCTTTCAATTCATTTAATAAATAATTATCCGAAGCTAAAAAGTCTGCACGAGTTCCGAAAATTGGAGATTTACGAATATTTAATGCATTATGAAAAGTTTGCGAAATCAAAACGCCACGTTCCAATTCTTCAAATTCCCAACCTTTACGAACTCTTCTCGGATTATTTTCATAAAAAATATGGTTGTGAAAAGCGTGAATATGTTTCGCAATATCCGTGTTGGTATGTAAATAAAGGAACTGCAAAATTGAACTAAACAAATGATTTGCGTTCAGATTTGCTGGATAATATGTATACAATAATGGATAATGAAACAATGTTGTGTACAACGGTGAAAAACTATCAATAATGTTTAAATTCAACACATTTATTCCTTCAAAATCTACTTTCTGATTCGTTTGATAATAATTAATTCCAGCCAAATAAATATCCTCATAACTCAATTCAAACTGATTAAGATACGCTCCAATTTGTTTGAAAAAAGAAGTATTTAAATTATGATTTGTAACTAATTTATATTGTTTATTTTCAAATTCTTTAATAAAATCTAATTTAAACTCAGACTTTAAATTATCATTGATAACTTTTTCAAAATCAAATGCTTTCTTTCTAATTACATTAACATAAATTTCGTTGTATGTATAAATAATTTGCTTAATTGGTGCTGTGTCTAAAGCTTCAAAAGGATTGATGTCAGCATTTGGCGTAGCATACAACGTAAACAAACGACGAAATTCTTGCTGAATCTTTTCTTCTTCCGCAAACATATTCATCAACTGATTGGTGTTCGCAGCAATAATACTTTCACCTAAAAAAAATAAAATACCAGCTTTCAAATCTTCATCAAAACCACATCTTTCAAGGGTTTGATCAAAATAAGTTTTGAATGGATTTTCAGGATTTTGGCTCATATCGAATAATTTTTTTTATCATTTAAAAAGTAAAAGTATTGATTTTTTGAAGATTTAAAACGAAAAAACCTCTGCAAAACAGAGGTTTTTAAAATTTATTTTAGTGAATTTGTTTAACTTGTTAAAATTCAACCATTGAAGGATTCAATCCAGAAAAACCATCAGCTGGCATTTCATCTATCGCTTTTACATCTTCTACACTTAATTTAAAATTATTTGAAGTTAAATTCGCTTCAATATTTTTTTCTGAAGAGGAGCGAGGAAGTGGTAAAATTTCTTTCGCCAAACAATAATTAATACAAATCTGACCAACTGAAACATTGTATTTATCAGCCAAAGAAACAATTAATTCGTTCTCCAAAATTCTTCCCGAACCTAGTGGACTCCATGCTTCAACTAACAAATCGTTTTGTCTACAAAAATCGACTAATTCTGGTTGCGAATGTCCTGGATGAATCTCAATTTGATTAACCATTGGTTTGATTTCAGCCGTTTCAAATAAAGCTTCTAAATGATTGATATTGAAATTACTTACACCAATCGCTTTTGCTTTTCCAGATTTGTAAATTTCCTCAAAAGCTCGCCAAGTTCCAGCATTCAATTCTGCCCAATTATCAGGAAATTGCGTTTCATTTGCTGGCCAATGAATCAAATATAAATCCAAATAATCTGTCTGTAAATCCGTTAATGTTTGCTGAAATGCAGCCATTGCTTTTTCGTATCCACGCTCAGAATTCCAACATTTAGATGTAATGAATAATTTGCTACGATCTACATTTTCAGCTTTCAAAACTGTTCCAATTTCTTTTTCATTTTTGTAGATTGCTGCCGTGTCAATATGTGTATATCCTTTTGTTAATGCTATTTTTAGAGGTTCTATAACTTTTTCACCTTCTAATAACCATGTTCCAAATCCAATTGCAGGAATTTCGATCCCGTTTGATAGTTTAAAGTTTTCCATTTTTTCAATATTTATATATTCAAATTTATCTCAAAACAACCAATTTCAATAATTAGTAGACGTTAATTCTTATGTTAAAACTCATTTATAGAAATCTTAAATTTAATTGTTTGTTAATAAAATAGTTCTATATTTATTCTCGAAAAGTGATAGGAAAAAATATTAAAAATGACACAATTTACAGGTACGATTGAGGATTTTATGAATACACATGAAGAATTTATTAATACTTTGATTCTTAGAAAAATTAATCAACAAGTTGTATTAGATAAGAAAGATGCAGAAGATATTCAGCAAAATGAATTTATTCAACAAAAATTAGATGATTTAAAAGAACATATGACTGATTTGTTCGAAAATGAATTTGGTGATTGGGAAATTACAATGGATTTAGAATCTTTTGAACAAGAATTTGATAAACATTTTCAGATTTCGAAGCAAGAATTAGAAGATAATGTGCTGTTGATGTAGGGGATTATTTAAAATAATGTTCAGAACTTTTAAACCTAATAACAAACTACTAAAAAAGTATATTGATTATTATTATGTTGATATTAAACATGATAATACATTAACTGTATATGATTGTTTTCCACATTTTAATAATACGATTTCTGTTTACAAATCACATCAATATATAAACGGGAATTCTGTTTACAAACAAAATGGAATTCCTCTTCAAATTTTTACTCCATTAAGATCAGATGTTTTACAGATTCAACAAATTGGTTCTGTTGAACGTTTTGTAATTGTTTTTAAACCTTTTGGAATCAATCAATTTCTGATTAATATAGATTTCTCAAGTATTATAGATGATTTAGATTTTTTCAATGAAGAAGAGTGTAATCATTTGTTTAATTACATAAAATCTGAAGAATTTATTTCAATAATTGAGCCTATTTTATTGAATAAAATAACTAGAATTGAAAATGTAATTATAGAAAATTCAATAGATTATATTTTTAAAACATTATGATGATTTTACAGTTAATCAACTTGCTGATTATTTAGGTTTTAGTCGAAAACATATCAATAGGGTTTTCAAAGAAAATATTGGAGTTTCCATTAAAAATTTTCATGAAATCGTTTTATTTAGAAAAACGGTTGAAGAGAAATTGTTACATAATCCTGATGAAACATTTACGTCGATTGCGCATAAATTAAATTTTACGGATCAATCTCATTTTAATCGTTTGTATAAAAAATTTGTTTCTGAATCACCCAATCAATTTTATAAAAATGGAGAATTAATAGGAGAGGAAGATACTTTTTGGAGATTTTATAAAGATTAAAATGTCCCAATTTTACAAGTTTATTAGGGGTGTTGATGGTATTTTTACACAAAATTCAACCCATGAAAAATTATATCTTTATACTTATCTTATTTCTATCCACACAAATTTTTAGTCAAGAAACATATTCTAGTTTAATTTCAAAAGCTGAAAAGTTAGTTGAAGAAGACAAGAAGGAATTAGCTTTAGATTATTATACAAAAGCATTCAATCTACATAAAGACAGTATCAATAATTTTGATTTATATGATGCGGCTGAACTTTCTAACATAATTGGTCAAGCAAATCAAACATTTTATTTTTTAGAAAAGTTAATTCAGAGAAATCCGAAACTATACCCAGGTTGGTATTTTATTTTAGATAAAGATTCGAAAGTGAAATTCAAAAATCTATTAAATGATAAACGTTGGCAGAATTTAGAAGTAACCTCAAATAAAAAATCTAAAAGATTTTATGACAGTATTCAATTGACAAATGATGAGTTTTTTAGAATTAAGAAATCAACAAATTTAGAGATTAAAGATAAGAAAAAACTTTATAAAAGTTTGAAAAATTCTTCATCTTATTTACCGAAAAAAGAACAAAATTATTCTATTTTCTTTCCAATTAATGATACTTTAAAGTCATCTTATTTTATTCATTTACCTAAAAATTATAACCCAGAAAGAAAATATCCTATGCTTATCTTCCTTCATGGAGCTGTATTTTTCAGTGAATTTGAAAAATTTTCTACTGATGAAGATTTGAAAGGTTGGAATAGATTTTATACTAAATATGCGGATCAGAATGATTTTATTTTAGTTTTTCCTAAAGCTGATAAACGTTATAATTGGATGACAGAAAAAGGATTTTATATGGTTCCAGAAATTGTTCGACAAATAAAATCAACAATTAATGTAGATGATAATAAAATGTTTTTAACGGGACATTCTAATGGAGCAACTGGTTCGTTTAATTATTTAGTAAAACAACCAACTTATTTTGCAGGTTTTTATGGCTTTAATACGCAGCCAATTGTAAGAACAGGAGGAACATTTATTCAAAATGCATTGAATCGTTCTTATATAAATTTCTCTACTGATTTAGATTATTATTTTCCACCACAAGCTAATGATGATTTAACTGCATTGATGCAATCATTACATATTGATTATAAAGATTATCGATACAATGGTTATCCGCATTGGTTTCCAGAATTTAATGGTTCAGAGCCTGCGTATAAAATTTTGTTTGATGATTTGTTGAATAGAAAAAGAAATCCATTTCCGAATAAATTAATTTGGGAAACAGATGATGTGAAATACGGAAAAGTTGATTGGATAGAAATCACAAAACTGGATACAATTTCATCTAAAAAAGAGTGGCAAAAAAACTATAATTTCAAAATAACTAAATGGTTAGAATATGATGATAATGATAGTCTACAAATAAAAGATGTGGATAAAATGGCTTTTAATTTTCCTCGTGAATCAGGTTTAATCAAAGTAAATTATTCCAAAAATAGATTTGATATTGAAACATCTTCTGTAAAATCATTTCGATTATATATTTCTCCTGAAATGATTAATCTGAACAAAAAATTAAAAGTCTATGCTAATAATAAATTGATATACAGTCAAAAAGTAGATTACAATCCATCTTTTATGAAAGAAAATTTCAATAAAAATATGGATAAAGTACAAGTTTGGATTAATTATATTGATTTTGAATTATAATTAACATCACTAAAAAAACATGATTATGAAAAAAATATTCTTACTAATTATATTCTTTTTGTTTACTTTTATTAATGCTCAATCTTATGAGGAAAAAACAATTATACTTCAAGAATTGTTAAAAGATAAAAAATATTGTGAAGCACATAAAATTTTTGAACAAATTCTGAATAATGAAAATCGAAACCCTTATGATTTTTATTATGGAGCAATCTCGTCAGTAAATTGTAATAAACCAAATCAAGCATTAGATTGGTTAGAAATGGGAGTTCAAAAAGGTTTAGGTTCTACCAAAGAAGAAGTTGATTATCTTTCTAATGATGAATTTTTCTAAGATTTATTCTGATCCTAAATGGAATAATTTAGTTTCTGTGATGAAAGAGAAGTTAAAAGAAAAAGAACTTCGTGAAGAAAAATTAAATGTAGATTGGTTAAAAAGTATAAGTAACAATAGAGTAAAAAATAAAAACAGATCAGCCAAATGCAGGATTTGCTTTATATACAAACAATGTAGATTCTATCAAAGTTCCTTATTTGGTTTTAATTCCTAAAAGTTATTCGTCTAAAAAGCCTTCAAGAATGATTGTTTATTTGCATGGAGGAGTGGTGAGTACAGAAAATTTTACTCATAATAATTATCAAATAGAGCAAGAATCTATATTTTCTTTGGCAGATGAATACAATGCTATTATTCTGTATCCATTTGGAAAAAAAGCTTTTGAAAATGTCTTATCGATTGTAAAAGAAGTTGAAAAAAAATATTCTATAAACAAGAAAGAAATTTATCTTGGAGGAATGTCAAATGGCGGTTCAGCAACTTTTTGGTTTGCAACAAATCATTCGAATTTGTTTAAAGGTTTTTATGCTTTTTCTGCAGATCCAAAATTAAAAATTGAAGAGATTGACTTTTCTAAAATCAAAAAACCTTTTTATATGTTGAATGCTAAAGATGACAACGTTTTTAAATTTGAGGAAGTGGAATCAATTTATTTAAAAAAACATAACAAAAATTGGCATTTAGAATCATTAGAAAAGGGTAATCATGGTTTTGTTTACCAAGAAAACGGAACAGAAATAATGAAAAACTTATTAGATAAATTAATAATGGAATAAACTAAATCTTCATAAAATCTTCTTCCAATAAGTCTTCTAAAGGACTTTGCATCAAAGATTGTGGTAAATTTCGGAAAGCAAAATTTCGTATATTCATCAAAAATTTATTGTCTACTTGAGCAACTTTTCCAGCCAAACGAGAAGTATCGATAATATAATGTGTTCGTTTCAAACGACGTAAATTATAATGTTCAAAAGCTAACAAAATATCAGTATCTTTTTTGATTAATTCATCATACAAAACGCAAACATCTTCAACCGCCATGCATGCGCCTTGCCCCATGTTTGGTGTGGTTGCATGTGCTGCATCTCCAATTAATAAAACACGATTAAATGCATAATTATTAATCGGTTTTATATCCATAATTGGCGTAGCAATTATACTTTCTGGATTCGTTTTTTGTAAAGTATTTCTGATTTGTCCCGAATAATCTTTGAACTGATTTTTAATATCACTTAAAGCGTAGTTGTAAACTTCAGAATTTAGTTTTGTATTGACACAAGCGTACCAATATATTTGATGATTGATAAGAGGAGTCAAACCAAATCGACCATTTGGTCCCCATGTTTCGATACTTTTCTTTGAGTTATACGATTTATCTTCCACAATGGCACGCCAACAAATATATCCCGCATAACGAGGTGTCGACTGTTTTAACAATTGTTGACGAATTGTAGAATTTATCCCATCAGCACCAATTAAATAATCACCTTCTGTAGAAGTTCCATCTTCAAAATGAAGGACAACTTTCTCAAAACTTTGTTCAAATAATTTTATTTTTTTTGACGTTTTAATTTTATTCGAATCAATTTTCGAGACTAGATAATGATGTAAATCTGCACGATGAATGGCAAAATTTTCGTTGTTGTAATTTTTTCTTAATCGTTCTGTATCGGCTTTCAGAATCGTTTTTTCTTTCCAATCTTGAATTTCAAAATCTTCTAACATATGCCCCAAAGGAGCAACTTCTTCTGCTAAACCTAGAATTTCAAATGCTTTCATTGCATTAGAAGCCAAACCAAAACCAGCCCCAATTCCACGAACTTCTGACGAAGCCTCGAAGATTTCGTAATCATAATTTAAGTCTTGCAAAGCTTTTGCTAAAGTTAAACCCGCAATTCCTGCACCCGCAATTAAGAATTTTTTACTCATTGATAAAAATAAAGTTCAAAATTAATCATTCTACTATAAACCAAAAAGAAAAGCGAATCAATTTGATTCGCTTTTCAGAAGTTATTTTGTCGAAAATTATTGTTCGTTAAAATATTTGTAGAAATATGGAATAGTTTCGATTCCTTTGTAGAAATTGAATAAACCATAATGTTCGTTTGGAGAGTGGATAACGTCAGAGTTTAATCCGAATCCCATTAAAACAGATTTTGTTCCTAATTCTTCTTCGAATAAAGCAACAATTGGAATAGATCCACCAGCTCTTTCGGCTAACGCTTCTTTCTCAAAAGTTTCAGCTAACGCTTTTTTAGCAGCGATAAAACCAGGATGATTTGTTGGTAAAATATAAGGTTTACCTCCATGATGTGGTTTTACTTTAACTTCTACAGAAGAAGGCGCTAAAGTTGGGAAATAATCTGCAAATTGTTTTGTTACAACTTCTGGATCTTGTCCAGGAACCAATCGCATTGAAATTTTAGCATACGCATGAGAAGGAATAACTGTTTTAGCACCTTCGCCAATATATCCTCCCCAAATTCCGTTTACATCTAACGTAGGACGAATAGACGCTCTTTCGATTGTAGAAAAACCTTCTTCTCCTTGGATATCAGCAATACCAATAGATTTCTTGTATTCTTCTACATCAAATGGAATTTTAGCTAAATCAGCTCTTTCATCTTCTGTTAATTCAAGAATTGGTTCATAGAAACCTGGAATTGTAATGTGACCTTTTTCATTGATTAATTTTCCAATCATTGTTGCTAAAACATTAATCGGATTAGGAACAGCCCCACCATAAACACCAGAGTGCATATCGCGATTAGCTCCTTTTACCTCAACTTCTACATAAGATAAACCACGTAAACCAACTGAAATAGAAGGTTGTTCGTTTGAAATCATAGAAGTATCAGAAATCAAAATCACATCATTTTTTAATTTCTCTTTATTGTTTTTAACGAAATTTACTAATGAAGGAGAACCAACTTCTTCTTCACCTTCGATCATAAATTTAACGTTACAAGGTAATTCGTTTGATTTGTTTAACGCCTCAAAAGCTTTAACGTGCATAAACATTTGACCTTTATCATCAGCAGAACCACGTGCGAAAATTGCTCCGTCAGGATGAATTTCTGTCTTTTTGATTACTGGTTCGTATGGTCCAGATTCCCATAATTCTAAAGGATCAGCTGGTTGTACATCGTAATGTCCGTAAACTAAAACAGTTGGTTTTGAAGCATCAACTATTTTTTCTCCGTAAACAACAGGAAATCCTTCTGTTTCGCATACTTCAACATTATCAGCACCTGCTTCTTTTAAATATTTTGCAACCATTTCGGCAGCATCATTTACGTCTTGTGTGTAGGCTGGATCAGCACTAACTGAAGGAATTTTAAGTAATTCGATTAATTCATCAAGAAAACGTTGTTTATTCTCTTGTATAAATTGTTGCGTATTGTTCATCTTTGTTTGTTATGAATAATAGGTAAATTTAAAAATAAAATCTTGATTAGACTTTCTTTTTCAAGAAAAATATAATGCGAAAACCTTTGTATCTTTGCAAAAAATTAGAGAATGATATTATATAATACAACTTTTATTGTTGAACAAGAGGTGCATGACGACTGGTTTGAGTGGATTCAGAAAGAGCATATTAATGATTATTTGAAATCAAATTGTTTTATAGGAGCTCGTTTAGGAAAAATAACTTCTCATGTTGAACCAGGAGCGGTTTCTTATTCGTTGCAATTATTTGTGAATGATGAATTGACTTTAGATAAATTCAAGAATAATTTTTTATCAGAAATTAAGCAAAAAAGTTTGCAAAAATATGCCACTAAAGTGCTAAGTTTCGAAAGTGAAATGGAACATATAGGAGATTTTAGTTGATAAAAAACTGTCTAAATTGACAGTTTTTATCAATAATCATATTCTGCTTCTTTTTTTTTCTTTTTTCTAAATTCAAGATACTTCTTTCTCAACTCTCCTTTTTGTAATAAATATTGAGCATATTCAATCAAAATATTTTTTCTGTAATTTTCTTTAAATTTTTAAGACAGATTTCTATTATATCTTCATGATACAGTCAATAGAGTAAATTGATGAAAACCAATAAGTAAAAATACTTCATTTGAGGTATTTTATTTCATTTATAATTGAAAGAAATTTACTTCAAATAAACTGGTTATAAATATTTCGTTATGAAAAAAATAATTATACTATTTGTGTTCGTTTTAGGAGTTGGAAGTGCGAAAGCACAAGATTTAAGCTTAAAAGAGAAGATTAAAATTTTGACTGAAAATAATTGGCGGCTTATTCGGTTAGAAGATCAAAATGGTAAAATGTACAGTCTGCCTGATGATTTGAGAAATAAAACACTAGTTTTAAATCCTCATAATAAAACCGCTTTTTTTTATCTTCCAAACTCGAACGAAGAGGTTTATATCTATGATGGTTATAAAATTACAGATGATAAAATTTTTATTGGAAAGGATTTTGTTTTGCAATATAAACTTGACAATTTGATTGGTGTTAAAATAAGAATTTGGGATCCTGACTATGAAGCTGATTGGGTTTGGATGGATATTCCGAAAGAAACAGATGCTGCATATTTAAAAAGTATAAATTATATCAAATGAAAAATTTATTGATATTAATTCTTTTGTTTTTCAGCTTTGTATGGGTAAATGCTCAAACAGAAGAACAAACACTCGAATGGTTGAATACAAAAAAAGCGGAAGTTTATGACGTTAGTTCTATCACAGTTCAGGAAGGAGCAAGGAGATTAGAAATTAACGGTGATATAATTCATGCTTATTCCGACAATGGAGCATATACGAAAATTAATTGGAGTGGAATAAAAGATGTATCCAAAAAAGATACAAAAAATCAAATTGTTGTTATTTCAAATACAATGTATAACGGGCTGAATACTTGTATATTTTTCAAAATAGATAATCCTGAATTAATAGAAAAATACATCAAAGCACTTCGTTATATGGCAACCTTAAAAGGAGCTAAAATGATCGATGATGATTTATTTTAATAAAAAATGCAGTAGAAAACTACTGCATTTTTTGTTTATTATTAACCTTCGAAGCTTCTCACAGCATCTAATGTTTTATTGATTTCTGTATCTTTAATTGCATCAGAAATAAACCAAGTTTCGTATCCAGAAGGAGCAATGTAAACTTCATTTGTCAACAAATGATGGAAAAATTTATTGAATCTTTCGTGATTACATTTCGTTACATCTGTAAAGTTTTTGATTTCTGTTTGTTCTGTAAAGAACACAGACATCATCGAACCTAAACGATTGATATGATTTGGAATTCCTTTTTCTGCAAAGATTTTAGAAATCTCTTTATCTAAAGTTTCAGTTGCGTTATCAATACGATTAAATAATTCTCTATCATTATTAATAATATTCAACGTTGTGATACCAGCACGCATCGCAATTGGATTTCCAGATAAAGTTCCAGCTTGATAAACAGGACCAAGAGGAGCAAGGTGATTCATGATTTCGCGACGAGCAGCAAAAGCTCCAACAGGGAAACCACCACCAATTACTTTACCAAATGTTACGATATCCGCATTGATGTTTAAACGCTCTTGCGAACCTCCCATCGCTTGACGGAAACCTGTCATTACCTCATCAAAAATTAATAAAGCACCGTTTTCATCACAAATTTGTCTCAAACCTTCTAAGAAACCTTTTTCTGGAACAATACACCCCATGTTTCCTGCGATTGGCTCAACAATAATGGCTGCAATTTCATCTTTATTTTGTTCGAATAAAGCTTTTACATCTTCCAAATTATTGTATTCTGCCAACAACGTATCTTTCGCTGTTCCTTGCGTTACACCTGGAGAATTTGGATTTCCAAAAGTTGCAGCACCAGAACCAGCTTTAATCAAAAATGAATCTGAATGTCCGTGGTAACAACCTTCAAATTTTACAATTTTATCACGATTTGTATAACCTCTTGCCAAACGAATTGCAGACATACACGCTTCTGTACCAGAGTTCACCATACGAACCATGTCGATATTTGGAACAACGGATGTGATTAACTTAGCAATTTCAGTTTCCAATTCAGTTGGTGTACCAAAAGAAAAACCATTTTTCATTTGTTCAACAGTCGCATTCAAAACACGCGGATCTGTATGCCCAATAATCATTGGTCCCCAAGAATTGATGTAATCCACGTAAGCACGTCCATCTTCATCATAAATATAGGCACCTTCGGCTTTTTTGATAAAAATTGGCGTTCCTCCAACAGATTTAAATGCACGAACAGGAGAATTTACACCTCCCGGAATATATTCTTGCGCGTCTTTGAATAATGCGCTACTTCTTTGATACAACATAATTTTCTACAAATAGTTGCACAAATTTACTGAATCTTAAACGAATTAAGAAGTGATTTTAATTAGATTGTTAGTTTATAGGTAGATTTATTTTCTAAATAATCAATTAAGGTTTTAATCAATTGATTTTCTTTCAAAATGGCTTGATTTCCAATTAAAAATAATTGTTCTTTTGCGCGCGTTAAGGCAACATTCAGCTTTCTATCTACATTTCCTTGATCGTTCATATTCACCAAGGCATTCAATTGCGAATGATACGTCACAGCAAAACTATACAGAATAATATCGCGCTGACTTCCTTGATAGCGTTCCACTGTATCAACTGTAATTTGTTCATGATTTGGAATATTTGCTAATTCTAATTTCTGTTTAATTAATGCAATTTGATTTCTAAAAGGGGCAATAATTCCAATTGTTTTCTTTGGATCAAATGGTTTTTGATTGATTTCATATAAATGAATAATTTCTTGCACAAACTTCACAATCAAATCGGCTTCTTGTACATTCGTTGAAGGCAAATAAGGATTTTCGTCAACATTGATAAATGCAAAACGATGATTCGTGATAAAGTTTTGTAAATTATTTGATTGATTATAATGTTCAAAATGTAAATCTGCACGTTGACGATTTAAACTTTGTTTTATTTCATCATTTAAATTTGGAATATCAAAGGCTACGTTTAATTTTCCATCATAAAAATAATTGTTCGGAAAATCTGCGATTTCAGCGTGCATTCTTCCTTGATAAGTCAATTGGTCAAACGCATTTTCGTAATTATTTCGTTCACAAAATTCATACAAACGCTCGAAAATAGAATTTTTACGATTAATTAAACCAATATTTTCTAATAATTCGTTATTTGTTTTCGCTAATTTAGGATTTTGTAAAACGATTGCAGGCAATTGTTTGTGATCACCAATCATGATAAAACGTTCTGCTTTTGGTAGAATCCCAACAATTTGTGGTTCTAAAATTTGCGAAGCTTCATCAATAATAATGGTATCAAACTTCTTCAACTTCAGAATATCATTTTTACTCGAAATTGAAGCAACCGTCGAAACAAAAATGCGTTGTTTACGAATAATATCTTGAATCGTTTTTCTCGAAAATTTTTCTCCTTTTTGCTCTAAATCAGCATCTTTTTGCTCTAAATCAGCATCTTTTTGCTCAATAATTTTATTCAATAAGTTTGGATGAAATTCAGGAGAAGTAGATAATTCATTCCCAATTCTGATGAATTTTTGTTCAATTTGATCAGAAATAGCCGAATAGATCGATTCACATAATTCATCAACCGCGCGATTGGTATACGCCAAGAGCAAAATATTACAATCTTGTTTCTCGTAGATTTCTTTCACCAATTCTTTGATGATAATCGATGTTTTTCCTGTTCCTGGAGGTCCATTCAACAAGAAATAATCTTTTGCGGAAAGTGCTTTTTTCAGAATTCGATTTTGTTCATCCGAAAGATTTGAGTTAAAATACGCATAATCCATTTGATTTCTTGGAATAGATTGCGTTAAAATCAAATCTTTCTTTGCTTTCGAAGAATGAATTAATCCATACAGATTTCGGTACATCGAAACAAAAGAAGAATCCATAAAATCGCGCTCCAAAGCCCATTTTCCTGATGAATCAAACGAATCAAAAAAGCGTGTATTAGGTTGTTGATAACGAAAACGTAACACAATAAATTCTCTCGAAATACTTTTAATTGTACATTTAAAAACCTGATTTGTTAAAACTGAATCTTTGAAATTATTTCTTGGATAAAGAATGCAAATATCACCTTCGCGAATCGAAATAAAATCATTCGCAGGATTGGTTCTTTTTAACTTGATTTCACGTTTTGGATCAGAAATATGATTTTCTATAATTTCTAAATCATAAATAATCTCGAAATTATTGTTTTTTTCTTCGAAAGTATTCAGCCATAAACTCGCCAAACCGTTGTTAGAAGTTGATTGTCCCAAACCAAGTTTCGCCATATATTGCTCTTTCGCAATGAAATTCGTAAACGAATAAAAATAAGCTTTTTCTAACGGTGAACTATTTTTGATCGGATAGATAAATTTATCCAACTGTTCTTCTAAAATTTCTTTGAAACGAGGATTAATTTTTCGTTTGATAAAATTGGCAGGTTTAATCGAATAAATAGTTGATTCAATATCGGTTAATGTATGATTTGCTAACCGATTTTCATTGATAATTATTCGATTTCGTAAATCAAAAATACGTTGAACTCGCGCTAAAGTTGGCACATCAAAACGTAAATTTCCTTGATATACTTTCGAATAGAAGATATAACCTTCGGTGTTTTTTGTGACATCTTTAAACTCTAAATCATACAAAACACCAATAATTTGGTAATATAAAAAGAGTTGCGTCGCATGATTTGGCTTGACACTTTTTCCATCATCAGGAAAAGGTGCGCCACCAGATTTCAGTTCGATAATTTTATTTTTTCCTTCGGGATTAATGTCCAATAAATCCAAACGACCTTGAATTCCGTATTGTTCGCACAAAAATGAAGGCTCTATTAATGCACGATCCAACGAAATATCATATTGCGGAAAATCCTCCGTCAGCACTTTTTGAATACGATCAAAATGACCTTTCGCTTCCAAATAATAATCTTTCAAATCTTGTGGATTCGTCAAATCATTGCAAGCCGTATATTCTAATGGATAATTTTTGAAATCATTCTTGAAAATCTCATTAAAGTCAGTGTTTTCAATGTTTTCCGTCGAAAAATGATCGACAACCGAATTGGCAAAATTTCCTAATCGAATGTGTTTGCTGTTTGGCGCTTCTTCAAATTTTTTCTGAATATAATGCAATTCAGAAGTTCCATAATCTTGAAAACATTCAGCAATTGCAGAAATATCAACCAAATAATCTGGTTCGAGAATAATGAAACGTGGATGATAAATTCCTTCTTCATCAATCGTCGAATTGACTAAATTTAATTGTGCACCAACCCAAAAATCCTGAACAGAAGTAAAATTTTCATTGACGCCATCTTCATCAATTTGAACTGTAATATTTTCATCAGTTTCATTATCTTCATGATCGCAAATCAAACAATCACGCTTGATTTCAATCACTTGAACACGCAATTTTTTAACCCGATTTCGAGTAAGAATTTTGATGGTATAAAATTCTTTTTCAGGAAAATAGTAGATAATTTCTGCTGGAATCATTACTTCATAAATCGAAGAAATAAAATCTGCAATATATTTATAATGTGTAAAATATTCGTGTTCTGTCGGTTCGTATTTCTCGCTCAGAATTCGTTGAGCAGTTTTACGAAACGAATGAATTTTAGTAGAAACTTGGTATTGATTACAGATAAAAGATAGCTTCGAGAAAAAGTTAGAAAACTGTAAAGCTTCGTTTTTTGTTAACTCAAATGCAATATTTTCAACCAAACGTTTTAAATCTAAATATTTAGAATTGATTGGTTTATTGGCAAGTTGAATTTGTAAAACTTCATTTAGCAGTTGATTTCCTATTTCTTCTCGATTCACGGCGATTAATTTGGTGTAAAATTAAGACTAAATATTGTATTAAAAAGACGTTTAATCCCACGTTTTCCAATCATCACTTGTAAACAACCATTCTGGAGTTTTAATTTTACCTTGTTGTAATTTATACCAAGGATTTAATTTTTTATCCATTGGATTATTAAGAATTTGAATTTCTTGAGCTGGCATATAACTTTGGGCGAGTAAAACAATTTTTTCGCCTTGTTCATTTTTTGCTAAATCAACTACCATAACAGCATGTCCATAAGGATTTCCTTGTTGTAAAAGAATATCTCCAATTTTTACTTGATTATATTTTACCGACTCTAATTGATTTTTTAGAGAAGCTGTATTCGCATAACTGAAAACATATTCCAAATACTTCCAATAATTTTCTGGTGAATAATCTCCATTTGCAAAATCTGTAAATTTGCGTGGTTTTCCGTCTGATAAAAAGTTGAAAGAGATTTCATCATAACGCTTTTGTTGGTAGAGATAATCGGCTCTCAAACGCATTGTTGCATCTGCACATTGATGTAAATCTTTGTTTCCAATTGGTAAATCAATCACTGCATTGTATACATTATTTACAGATTTTTCTTTTCCATTATAATATTTCACAAGTGTTCCAAAGTCTTTCAATTTCAGATGTTGTAGATAATAACCAAATTCATTTTGACTATAATTTTCTCTTTGAAAACCTTTCGGTACGGAATATCGATGAATTATTTTATCTTCTTTTTCGTTTATAAAGCTTTCTTTCTCAATAATTTTTGGATTTGAATCATTATGAGTTTTAGAATTCGTAGAATTTTCATTTTTGCAACTAAAGATGAAAAATGGCAATATGAAGCAGATGTATTTTTTCAAATTATTTAATTCTCAAAGGTGAAACAATGATAACAAATCCATCAGGATCTAAGAAAGAAATTCCATTTTCATTCCAATACGGATTTTTCGATTTTATTGGTTTGATATGATGAATTTCTAAACGCTCAATGAGTTTGTTATATTTTTGTTGCGTTGTTGGATAAAATACCAAACAATCGTCTTCATCAAAGTGATGATTGATATTTTCGTGAGTTGTTGTAAATTCTAGATGCCAGTCTAAATCTGGTTTTCCAATAAAAATACCATCATATCCATTATGATTTTGAAACTCTCCAAGGATTTCAAAATTTAAAACTTTAGTATAGAATTTTTTTATTTCGTTGATTTGATTGGTATGACGAGTGACTCTAAATTGCATAAAATTCACTATTATTATTGATTGAAAATTAGTATATTTTATTGAATTTTATGGAAATAATTTTAGTACAATGAAGAAAACTCTTTTATTAATTTCGTTTATTATTTTTAGTTCATTTAATGTATTTGCTCAAAAACAAAAAGATTATAAAAGTTCTGAAGTTATTATTTCAAAAGATTTTGAAAATAAATTAGATCCAATTAAATCAAATTTTAATCGAATTAATTCAATTAAAATTTGGTCAAAAATAAAAGAAGTTGAAACAGATGACTCTACTGAAGGAGGTTTTATAAATTATTACTTTTTAAATGATAAATTAGAAAAAATTATAGTACGAAAGTTTGGAGAATCTGGACAGTATTTGGCTGAATATTATTTGTTGAATGATAAATTATCTTTCGTTTTTGAACAAGATACAACTTATAATTTTCCTTTGTATTGGAAAGAATTTGATGATAAAAAATCGATAATAGAAGAATCTCGTTATTATTTTGAAGATAGAAAATTGATTCATTTTATAGGAAAATCTAAAAATTACAAAACTGAAAGTAAAGATACTTTGGACGAATTTGATGAGATAATTAAGATGGAAAATAATTATAAATAAATGATTTATAATAGCTATATTACAATTTGATTAACTTGTTTTATGTTCAAACTATATCCATTTCATTTTTGTTCTTTAGTATTATTGTTTCTATTAATTAATACACAACATTTTTGGATTCATGAAACTGGAATTTTCGCGATTGTTTTATATTTAATAGAGCTTATTTTATTCATAGGATTAATTATTTCTACAATACTAAAGTTGTATAAATATTTTGATGATGATGAAAGAAATTTCAAAAAAGGAATACCTGTTTTTATTAGCATTGTTGTTTTGACTTTAGTTTTTCTATATCCATCAGGAATAATAACAGATAAAACAATATATGGAAAAGATAAATTAGTCGCTTATAGTATTGGAACTGCGGATTGCAGTACAACTTATTATTTTAAATCTAATGATATTTATATTGTAAATTCGTTTTGCTTTTTCCCATCACGAGAAGTTGGTAAATACTATCTGAAAAATGACACAATATATTTTGATACTATTACTAATAAACAATATAAATTCGGAACAATAAATAGAAAAGATTCCATTTTAGAATTATATTATTTAGAACCTCGAACATTCAATTTTGACACATTGAAAGTAGATTCCACTATTATTAAAAGGAAAATTGAAAATTCAAAAAGTCATAGTTTTAATATCTCAGAAATAAATAATCTTGAATAAAAAAATCCGTCAATTGACGGATTTTATCTTTTTAATACACTTCTTCTTTTTTGAAGAAAACTGTGTCATTTCCTTTTCTAAATTTCAGTTCCGAATATCGAATCGTGTAATCATCAGACATTCCGTAAGTTTCTAAAATAAAATTATCTTTGAAACGATAATTTCTATTGGTTTTATGTTTTGCATTCGAGCCTAATTCTTCTTTCAAACTCAGTGTTTCTGGAGAAATTTTGAAGCGAGGATCAGTTTCTATTCGATTAATAATGGTATTGACATCGGCTGAATCCATTATCAAAACTGTTTCTTGTTTCATATTTTTAATTCCAGAAATATCTGTCGAAACAATTTTTAAATTTCCTTTAAACCCAATTCCTGCTTGGTGTAAATCAGTTTTCAAATCATCGTTGGAATACATTTGACTTCTGTAACCATATTTCACCATCGGAATCATCACAATAAAAAAAATCGCAAGCGAAACAATCATCGCGGCTTTGTTGTAGCCTGCCATTCGCAATCCATAATAGATAAATGGAATCAAAATCAATAATACAATTCCGAATATAATGACTGCAATTAATCCTGATTCCATTAGCCGTTAATCATATTTAAAAATTCGTCTTCCGTTAAAACAACAACTGTTCCTATTTCTTCTGCTTTTTTCAGTTTACTTCCAGCTTTATCGCCAGCAACCAAGAAATTTAAGTTTTTAGAAACTGCAGAAATATTTTTCCCGCCATGATCTTCCACCATTTTTTGTGCATCAGTACGATTGAATTTTGTCAAAGTTCCTGTAAACAAAAACGTTTTGCCTTCCAAAGAATCTGACAAAGGTTTTGCTTCTTCACCAATCTCGAAATTCAATCCATAATCACGTAAACGTTGAATCAAAATCTGATGTTGTTCTTCTTTAAAATATTCCTTAATCGAAATTGCAATTTTTTCTCCAACATCCGTCACAGAAACTAATTCTTCCATTGTTGCATTCATCAAACGATCAATAGTTTGAAAATGTTTGACTAATTTTTTTGCAACCGTTTCACCAACATGACGAATTCCAATTGCATACAATACCTTTTCGAAAGGTTGCTCTTTGGATTTTTCGACAGAATTAATAATATTTTGAGCAGATTTTTCAGCCATTCTTTCCAAAGGCAAAATATCTTCTTTTTGTAAAGTATAAAAATCAGCAATGTTATTAAGCAAATTTGCTTTGTGTAACAAAACCGCTGTTTCACCACCAATACTTTCAATATCCATTGCTTTTCGAGAAACAAAATGTTCTAATTTTCCAATAATTTGCGGTTCGCAACCATTCTCATTTGGACAATAATGCTGCGCTTCACCTTCATTACGAATTAATTCTGTTCCGCAAGAAGGACAATTTTTAATGAATTCGATTTCTTCGGTTCCAGGTTGGCGAACATCAGTATTGACACCAATAATTTTCGGAATAATTTCGCCTCCTTTTTCCACATAAACCATATCACCAATGCGGATATCCAACTTTTTAATAATATCTTCGTTGTGGACAGAAGCACGTTTTACGATCGTTCCAGCCAAAGAAACAGGCGCAAGATTTGCAACAGGCGTAATCGCTCCAGTTCGACCAACTTGATAATCAATACTCAATAATTCGGTTTCGGCAGCTTCAGCTTTGAATTTATATGCCATTGCCCAACGTGGAGATTTTGCTGTATAACCTAATTCGTCTTGTTGTGAAAAAGAATTCACTTTGATCACAATTCCGTCCGTTTCGTAAGGTAAATTTTTACGTTCGATATCCCAATGATCTACAAAAGCTAAAACTTCTTCCAAAGAAGTACATAATTTTGACGTATGCGGAATCTTAAAACCTAATTCATCAGCGGCTTGTAGCATTTCCCATTGCGTAGAATAAGGCAAATTATTTCCAATAAAATAATATGGGAAACATTGTAAACCACGTTTAGCAACTTCGGTATTATCTTGTAATTTCAATGATCCAGAAGCAGTATTTCGAGGATTTGCATACAATTCTAAACCATTATTAGCGCGTTCTTCATTAATTGAAGCAAATTTATTGAGCGGAATTGTAATTTCGCCACGCATATAAAATCGTTCAGGATAATTTCCTTTCAATTTCAATGGAACAGATTGTATTGTACGAATATTATTCGTGATTTCATCACCTTGTGTTCCATCTCCACGCGTTACAGCCTGCATCAATTCGCCGTTTTCGTACAAAATAGAAATGGAAGCGCCATCATATTTCAATTCACAAACAAATTCTACTTTTTCACCTAACGTTTTCTCAATTCGTTTTTCCCAATCTTGCAAATCTTCAACTGAATATGAATTGTCTAACGAATACATTCTAAATTCGTGTGTAATCGTCGGGAAATTTTTTGTAACCATTCCACCAACGCGTTGTGTAGGTGAATTGACATCAAAAAAGATAGGATTTTCGTCTTCTAATCGTTTTAATTCTTTCAATTTCAAATCAAATTCGAAATCAGAAATTGTCGGATTATCTAAAACGTAATAATTGTAATTATGCTGAGTAAGCTCTTCTCGAAGCGCTAAAATTTTGTCTTGTATTTCCATTCTAAAAATGTTACCGAACAAAGATAAACACTTGAATTAATACGAACAATTTTTAAAATAATTTGGAATGATTTATATTTAGGAATATTTATTGCAACTATTAAAAAAAAATAATCAACTATGAATAATTTATTAGAGGTTTTGGACACAAAATCAAAAGGTTTTGAAAATACAGTTTCTATCGTAACAACTGGAGCAGCTGCAGGAATTGCAATTTCGAAAGCAATTAATAAGAACGAAAAAGTTGGCGCTGTTGTGGGAGTAGGAGTAGGTTTGCTGGTTTATGCAATGTTTAGTCCTCAAAACAAATTGGAAAAAGAGAATAAAAAATTGGAAAAGCAAATAGAAGAGTTTGAAGCTAAATTGGAAAAATAATCTGTTTTTATATGTAAGTATTTTAACTTATTTGGTGAGTTTGATTTTACCTGTGCATTTCATTTTTGACAATCCCGAAGAATATTCAGGATATATATACGCTTATGTCGGATGGATGACTTTTCCTTATTTGGACTTTTTTTGTTGGTTAGGAAATATTACATTATTATTTTAATGGATATTTTACCGAAAAAATGTAGGTTTTTATATTTCAATTCTAACTATAGTTTTAATGTCTTTTTATGGAATTAATCATTTGACAAGATTAAATATTTTGCAAGTGCATGAGTATGATTTACTCTTTTCGGTTATTGGGTTTGGTTATTTTCATCCATTTTTGTCCTAATTTATCATTACAAAAAATATAAATTAAAAAGTCAAACATTGTAAAGTTTGACTTTTTAGTTTTGCGATATTCATAATTTGTTCTCGAAGATGATTAGATAGAATTTATTTTTATGGTATTTTAAATATTTTTATCCTAATAATTATATTGATTTTTGAGTTAATTAATAATTTAAACTCTTCGAAAACCTCTGTTTAGTGGCAATTTGGACTAATTTTGTTCTTTTTTATGAATATGATAATTAACTATCGAAAATGATTAAAGTATAAATAAAATTAGCTTATATAATTTATTGATTCTATATTGCATTATATCTATAAAATTAGTCGAGATTAGTTTTGTTTACAAAGTTGGAATTGATACATTTGTTAAAAATAATTACTCTATAAAAACTATAGAGATTATATATGCAAAATGAATCAACTGAAAGAAATATTAGAGGAAGTAATAGAACAAACTAGTTTAGAAGAAAAATTATTGTTTTTGAATAACAACGTTAAAGAAAAGATAGTTTTTTCGACAAGTTTTGGTTTCGAAGATCAAGTTATTTCTCATGCTATTTTGAGTCAAAAATTAGACAATATTGAAATTTTTACTTTAGATACAGGACGTGTTTTTCAGGAAACGTATAATACGTGGAACAAAACTGAATTGAAATATCAAGCGAAGATTAAACCATTTTATCCACCAACAGAGGAGTTAGAAAATTTTGTTGAAGAAAATGGGATTAATCCTTTTTACGATTCGGTTGATTTAAGAAAACAATGTTGCTATATCAGAAAAGTAATTCCTTTGAATCGTGCATTAAAAGAAGCATCAGTTTGGATTACAGGTTTGCGTGCGGAGCAATCGAATAATCGACATGATATGCACGAAATAGAGTTTGACGAAGAAAAACAATTATTCAAATTCAATCCATTGATTGATTTTACAACAGGGGATTGTTTCGAATATTTGAAAGAAAATAGAGTTCCTTACAACCCGTTACACGACAAGGGTTTTATAAGTATTGGTTGTGCTCCTTGCACACGTGCTATAAACGAAGGTGAAGATTTTCGTGCCGGAAGATGGTGGTGGGAAGACAATAGTAAAAAAGAATGCGGTCTACATGCAAAGTAGATTTCAGGTGTTAATTTAATTTGAATGACTCAGCCTATTTTAGGTTGAGTTTTTTGTTTACTTTTACTAGATATGTTTCAATAATGGAAATAGAACTAATATTAGATCAAATTTCACCACTTTCCTCGCAGTCTATTCAATTGATTGCAGATAAAATTCAACTAATTCGATTATCAAAAAACACGACGCTTATTGATGCCGATAAAGTTGAGAAAAAGTTATATTTCATCAAAAAAGGAATTGTTCGTGCGTATACGATAGACGATGGAAAAGAAATTACGTTTTGGTTTGGGAAAGAAGGCGATTTGATTTTATCGATGCGAAGTTATGTCGAAAATAAAATTGGCTACGAAACAATCGAATTAATGGAAGATTGTGAGTTATATGAAATTAAATCTTCAGACATACAATTGTTTTATGCGACAAATTTAGAAATTGCAAATTGGGGAAGAAAACTTGCTGAAATTGAATTGATAAAAACTGAAGAGCGTTTTATTTCTAGGCAACTAGGAACGGCGATTGATCGTTATAAAAAATTGTTAGAAGAAAATCCAAGTTTGATTAATCGTGTGCAATTAGGTTATATCGCGTCTTATTTAGGAATTTCTCAAGTGACATTAAGTAGGATTCGCACAGAAATTTAAGCGAATAATTTTTTTACAAATGTAAAAAAAATCTATTTTTTTCTAATTCATCTTTGCATCAAAATATTAACAAAATGAATTGGATTTTATTGATTTTAGGAGGATTATTCGAGATTGGATTTACATCATCTTTAGGAAAAGCCAAAGAAACAACAGGCTCAGAAATGTATATGTGGTACGGTGCTTTTGCAGTGTGTTTGGTCGCAAGTATGGCGTTATTAATCAAAGCAACACAAACTTTACCTTTGGGAACTGCTTATGCTGTTTGGACTGGAATTGGCGCTGTTGGAACAGTTTTAATTGGAATTTTTGTATTCAAAGAACCTGCTAATTTTTGGAGAATATTCTTTATTTTTATATTAATTAGTTCAATTGTAGGATTAAAATTTGTTTCGCATTAATGAACGAAGAAATTACAATAAAAAGAGTTGAAGAAAAAGATATTTTAAAACTTCAAGAAATCTCTAAAAAGACATTTGCAGATACATTTTCTTCTTCTAATTCAGAAGAGGATATGCAAAAATATTTGACCGAAAGTTTTTCAGAAGATCAATTATTAAAAGAATTAAAGAATCAAAATTCGTTGTTCTTTTTTGCAATGATTAATCAAGAAATTGTCGGTTATCTGAAATTGAATATTGGTGATGCTCAAACAGAAGTTTATGATATGAATTCTTTAGAAATTGAAAGAATTTATGTGTTAGAATCGTTTCAAGGAAAGAAAATTGGACAAATTCTTTTTAATAAAGCTGTAGAAATAACGAAGAATCTCAACCTACATACAATTTGGCTGGGAGTTTGGGAAAAGAATATTTCAGCGATTAATTTCTATTTAAAGAATGGTTTCGAAAAATTCGATCAACATATTTTCAGACTTGGTGATGATGAACAAATAGATTATATGATGAGATTGAAATTATAAGATTTATAATATGTCAAAATGTCTTATTAATTCTATATTTTATCAATAATGTGAAGTGGTATTGTTTTTGACATTGTAACAAAAAAATAATAGATATGGACACAAATAGAGATTATACATTCGAAGAAATACCAGATAGCTCTCACAATGAGCAAGATTTTTATGCAAAATTCAAAGAAAGATTAGATGATGTACAAAAATTTCCAACAGATTATTTGTTCAAATTCATTTATCCTTCAAGTGAAGAAACGATGAAAAAAATCAAAGATATTTTTGCAGGAACGAATGCTGAATTTGATTACAAAGCTTCAAAAAATAGAAAATATACATCTATTTCGATTAAACTTTATGTGATTGATGCGGATACAGTAATCAATTATTACAAAGAAGTTTCGAAGATAGAAGGCGTTATTATGTTATAAGAAAAGGTTGCAAATGCAACCTTTTTTTATGTTTTTAAAAAGAGTAGGGGAGGAATCAATTTTTCAATTTTGAAATTAATGTTCCCAGAGTAACCCTCTTTATTATGTTAAATACATAATGTGATTATTTTACTTCTTCGATAAAAATCCAATTGAAATCAATTTTTTAAATTTTTAATTTTTTTTTCAACTTGTAAAGGTTTATCAGAACTAAATTTCAGTTTAAACTTCATTTTATAAAATTTTGAAAGTTAATTTTCAAAATTTTGCATTCTCAATTCATTTCATAAAATCAACTTATTTAGAATAGAATTTTTGCTTTATTAAATTTTCTTAGAAAAGTGAATTATTAAAGTTGTTATTAATCAATTTTAAATACTTGTAAATAATTGTAAATACTTACAAATATTTGTAAATGGTTATATTACTGAATGTGAATTTATTGTAATTTTTGTAAAAATTATTTTTAAATGATTAATCAGATAAATTTTTAGTAAAAACTATTTTAATAAGTATAATTGAGCACAAACTTTTGCATCAGATAAAGCTTCATGATGGTTGAGTTGAAGATTAAATCGGCGAGCACAATCGGATAATTTTGTAGGAACAATTCCTTTCTGTTTGAAAATTCTGTATGTACATTCCCACTTTTCGGCAAGGTTAAGTTGAGAGTAATTGAGGCTATAAAACTCCATTGTATTCTTCAAAACAGAACGATCAAACGATTCGTTATGTGCAACAACAAGCTGATTTTGTAAACGATGTTTGATTTCAAAATAGACGTCTTCAAAACTTGGTGCATCAATTGTGTCTTCGGGACGAATTCCATGAACCAAAATATTATGATAATTATATTGATTTTGTGGTGGTTGAATTAACGTGTAATACTCGTCTGTAATCACATTATCTGTCACAGTTACAATTCCAACCGCGCAAGCAGAATTACGATAATTGTTTGCAGTTTCGAAATCGATGGCAACAAAATTTTCCATAATTTATATTTTGTTCGATATAAAATTAATGATATTTTCTTGTTCGAAAGGAGAAAACCAATTGACAGTTTCATCTTTTTTGAACCATGTCATTTGACGTTTTGCAAAACGTCTTGTATTCTTTTTGATTTCTTCTATTGCAAAATCCAATGTAATTTTTTCCTCAAAAAAATCAAACAATTCTCGATAACCAACAGTTTGCAAAGCATTCAAATCTTTTAGCGAAAATAAATTTTTGGCTTCATTTAATAAGCCTTCGTTCATCATCATATCAACTCGACGATTGATACGGTCATACATTTCTTCGCGAGGAAGTTCTAAACCTATCTTAATTATGTTAAATGGACGTTTGTTCAAATCTTGATTTCTGAAGTGAGAGAAAGGTAAACCCGAAGCTCGGTAAATCTCTAAAGCACGTGTTACACGTTGTTTATTAAAAACATCAACTTCTTTAAAATACTTTGGATCGACTTCTTGCAATTCTTCTTGCAATTTTTCAATTCCAAATTCTGCAAGCTCATTATTTAAATCTTCTCTGATTTTAGGATCAACATCAGGAAATTCGTCAAAGCCAACTGTGATCGCTTTTTCATATAAACCAGAGCCACCAACCATGACGCAAATGTCATTTGTTTTGAAATAATTATTCAAAAAAGCTAAGCTATCACGCTCAAAATCACCAACCGAATATTTTTCGTGAATAGAAATATTTTGAATAAAATGATGCTTCACTTCAGTCAATTCTTCCTCAGAAGGAACAGCAGTTCCTATCTTCATTTCTTTGAAAAATTGACGACTATCACAAGAAATAATTTCGGATTGAAAATGTTTTGCAACTTCTATTGCCAAATTTGTTTTACCAATTGCAGTTGGTCCAACAATAGAAATTAAGGTTTTATTATTTTGAATTTTTTGCATGTTATATAAAATCGAGCGCAAGATACTTCGATATTTTATGAAAAGAAAAAGCTTCTATAAAAAATAGAAGCTTTGTAAATTATATTGATCTTTAATTAATCATTAAAGTGGTAAAGGAAAACCACATCTGCCGTATATGCAGGTTTTGGATTATCTTTAATTTCTAAATTTGCTTCGATGACAACTTTTGCAATTCCTCTCAAATTAGTAATAGATTTCAATTTTGCAGTTAATCTTACCTCACTATCAACCAAAACAGCTTGTCCAAATCTCAAATTTTCAATTCCATAATTGATTAACATTTTGATGTTGCGCACTTCCGCAATTTGATCCCACAAATGTGGAATTAAAGATAGCGTTAAATAACCATGCGCTATTGTTTTTTTGAAAGGTCCTTCGTTAGCTGCTTTTTCAGGATCTGTATGAATCCATTGATGATCTAAAGTTGCATCAGCAAAGCGATTGATTTGTTCTTGATTTATTATATGCCAGTCAGATTTACCGATTTCTTTACCTTCGAAAGCTTTGTATTCATCGAAATTATTAATAATTACCATTATTCAGGTGTTTTAGTTTTTAGTATTGTATTGCTCAAATCTAATGAATAATCGTCAGATAATAAATTTTATTTATGAGAAAGAGAGCATTTTTTGAATAATCTAAAAATAAAAAATCCGACTGAAAATTCAATCGGATTTTTTATAGCTATTTAATTTATAGCTACTCAATAATTTTTGCATCTTCAACATTTGCATAGGCTCTTTGCGTATCTCTCCATGCAAGATATTTAATAATTTCTTTGTTGAAATATTTCATTCCAAAAAGTAAAATCCCAAAATCATCTATCAAACCAAAAGGTCCAAATAGCGCTTCTGGAATAATATCAATAGGAGAAATAATGTATAAAGTTGCTACAAATCCAAGAAATAAATTCATGTTGTCAGGTTTATAACTTCCTTTTTTGTAATCACCTAACATATTGAAAAAAGCCTTTACTTTTTCAAAAAAAGATTTGTCTTTTTGAGCTGCCATTGCTGCTTCTCCAGCGACTTTAAAGAATTTTGATTTTTTCATTTCACAAAATATGTTTTAAAAACGTATTATGTATTACAAAGTACATGCCAAAACATTTAAATTGATTTTTGTGTCATGTTAAAACTTTATGTTACATTGTTTTACTTGTTTTTCTTTTTCAGTTTAATGATTTTTGCATTCAATATTCTGTCAAGCTTTGGATATCTTTCGCGCATTAATTTTGTGCTGTTAAAAATTTCTTCATCTTCCATTGTTTGTCCAGCGTAACCATCATACAAACTTTCTACAACATTCATTCCGTTCACCACTTTTCCAAAACTTGGAAAACCTACTACATCATTGGAATTGATTGTATCCAAACGATGATTATCTTTCAGATTAATAAACAAATCCAAATCTCTTGAGTTTTTTCCTGCGCGCGCAAAACTCAAAGCTCCTTTACTATTTCCAGCAATAACAGGTTCATCTTCTACAATAAACTTTTTCCATTGATTAGAAACAATTGTGTCTGTATTTCCAAATTGGGCGACAAAATTCGGAACAACACGATAAAAAGTTCCATCTTCGAAAAAATTGTATTTAACCAATTGATAAAAACGATCAACAGCTTTTGGCGATAACTTTCTTTCAACTTCGATATCAATATTTCCTTTTGTTGTTTCAAATCGAGCAACAAAATTTTCTGGCGCTTGTTTTGTTGTCCATTTTTTATGAAAAACCGTTTTGCTAGAAGTACAAGCCGAAAGCGTAATAAGTGTAAATAATGTTAAAGTAATTTGTTTCATGTTTTAATTTTGTGGATTAAACTTAAACAAAAAACGACACTTAGCGTAAGTGTCGTTTCATTATTTTTGCAATTCTTGTTCAATTTTAAAAAACCATTCTGTTTTCTGGTTATAAACTTCCGCTTCGGCAAGCATATAATGTGCTTCTTTGGTTTCTTCATATTTCACGCGATCCATCGTTTCTGGGTTGAAAGGCGGTAAAGGTTGCACTTCTGCACTAAAAGTTTTGGTGTGGCCTTTATATGTAAATGTTTTGGTGATAATTTCTTTTTCCATTGTCTTTTAATCTTTGGTAAAAATACAACTTTTGCAACGGAGAATTTACATTCGGAATAATTTAATTTTTAGGCTGAATTATTTTTTGATAAATAGTAATTTTGCAGCTATATGATTACTCAAAATAATTCTAATCAACAACAAGTTCTTGTCGTTTCTTCGTTTGATGAACTTGTACATACAGCTTTTTCTGGGAAAAATAATGCGATAAATTGGCGGCGAAATTTAGAAGGTGATTTTGAGGAAATTGTGAATCAATTGATTTTAAAGGATGATATTACTGTTATTTCTATTGCTGATTTGAATGATTTAGATTTATCTAATGAAGGAATTAAAGCGAGAAATATTTTGATCAATGATTTACAACAATTAACTGTTTTTGGCGCTTCGCCAACTTTAAACTTACTGAAATGTTATGAACGCGATACTGAATTTGATTTTATTTCGACAGATGTTTATTCATTTCACGTTGATCGTTCGCTAATTCCTACGGATACTTTTTTGTGCACTTACTATGGCGCTTCCAGTGATATTGTTGCAAATGAAGATGTGGAACAAAAAATTTTGATTCCAGAAATTAGAGAAAAACTATTCGAATTATATGATGGATACATTGATGGTTTTGAAGATTTTTTGAAAGAATATTTCTTTGATTTGCATTATCAAATTCGTCCAGGTGTTGAACCAATTAATTTAGGATTAGGAAATCTTTGGCGATTGGCAGTTGATCATCCAGAACAAAAAGTTTTGCCTTGTGTACATCGCGCGCCGAAAGAAAATAAAGATGAATATCGATTATTGTTAATCTGTTAGCAATAAATTATCAAATAATTATTTTATCGTTTTTTAAATAAAAATTATATGATTTAGATTCAAAAAATTGGGTTTTTGAATGAAGTCAAGCTTTTATTATTACAATGGTTTCACTAAATTTGCGTATATTTATTGGTGAATAATTATTGTTAATTTAATTTCTATCATTATGAACAAAGAATCAGATATACTAAAATTAGAAGAAGCAGGAGCGTTAAATCGTTTAGCTAAATCTGCATCGCAAGCTGCAATTAGAGTTTCAGAAGCATTAGATTTATCAGTTCAATATGTTCAAGGAAATCGAATCATCGAGAGAAAACCTAATGGAGAAATTAAGGTGATTAAAACAATAGATCGAATAAAAGTTCCAGCTGAATTGAAAAAAGGAGCTAAATTATGTCTAAAATAAAACGTTTACGCGTTTTTGCTGGTCCAAATGGATCTGGAAAGTCTACTTTATTCGATTCAATCTCATCAAAATTTAATGCTGGATATTTTATTAATTCAGATTTGATTGAAAAAGAAATTTCTTTAAAAGGTTTTATTGATTTGGATCGATATGAACTAAAACTTACCGAAAAAGATTTTGAAGATTTTAAAACTGAACCTGCTTCAATTTCATTATTCGAAAAAGCAAATAATGAAGGAAAAGCAATTGATGTGCAGTTTCGAAATAATGTTTTGGTTGATAAATCTAAGTCTACACATAGTTACGAAGCGTCTTTTATTACTTCATTTATTCGAAAACACTTATTGATTAAAGGTAAATCTTATTCATTTGAAACGGTAATGAGTCATCCTTCTAAAATTGATGAAATAGTGGATGCTAAAAATCGTGGTTTCAAAACATATATGTATTTTGTCTGTATTGAAGATCCTTTGATTAATATTTCTCGAATTGAAAATAGAGTAGAAAAAGGTGGTCACGCTGTACCAGATGAAAAGGTGATTAAACGATATCATTCTACTTTAATGAATTTATTTCCAGCTTTAAAAATTGTAGATAAAGGCTATATTTTTGATAATTCAACTCAAGAAATGAGATTATTTGCACAAGTTAAGAGAAATGAACTTGAAATAGTTTCGGATAAAGTTCCAAATTGGTTTATAAAACAACTGCAATAAAAATTTTATCTTTGTAATTATAATGGTACAAATGGACGAATTCCAATTTAAAACGCCATTTATTACAAAGATTACATCAAATACTATGGATTTACAAGATCAATTAAAAAATCTTTTTCCTGATCATATACCTGAGCCAGAAGAAGTATCAAATGAAGAACAACATGAGTTATGGATTCAGAAAGAACCCTTAATTTGTAAGTTTGAGAAACGAAAAGGGAAAATAAATACAATTATAGAAGGTTACGAAGGAGAAACAGAAGATTTCAAACTTTTAGCAAAAGAAATTAAGCAATTTTTGGGTGTTGGAGGTAGTTTTAAAGACGAACAAATCATCATTCAAGGAGATTATCGCGATAAGATTATGGCTTTCCTGAAAGATAAAGGATTTAAAGTGAAAAGAGTAGGTGGTTAATAATTTCTTTACAATTATTACTGATAAAAATTGTATATTGTTCTCTTATTTTTAATTATAAAATCATGAGTAAAGCAGCATCAGAATTAGTTTTAAATGCAGACGGAAGTGTTTACCATTGTAATATAAGACCAGAGCATTTAGCAGATACTATTATAACTGTTGGTGATCCAAATCGTGTCGAAAAAGTTTCAAGACATTTTGATACAATCGAGCAGACAGCAAGCAAAAGAGAAATTGTGACGCATACAGGAACGTTGAATGGTAAACGTTTAACAGTTATTTCGACTGGTATGGGAACGGATAATATTGATATTGTTTTATCTGAGTTAGACGCTTTGGCTAACATCGATTTAGAAACTGGTGAGATCAAAAAAGATTTCAGAAAATTATCATTTGTTCGTATGGGAACTTCTGGAGCTTTGCAAGCGGATATTCCTGTTGATAGTTTCGTTATTGGTTCTCACGGTTTAGGTTTAGATGGACTTTTGCATTATTATGTTGGGAGTGAAGCGGTGATGAATAAAGAGGTAGAAGATGCTTTTATTAAACATGTTGATTGGTCGCCGAATAAAGCGCGTCCATATTTAGTAAAAGGATCTGATTTGTTATTAGATAAATTAGCTTCTGAAAAAACAATTCAAGGAGTAACAGCTACAGCTTGTGGTTTTTACGGACCTCAGGGACGTTATTTGAGATTGCAACCAAATCCAGCTGATATTAATGAGCGTTTAACAACTTTTAATTACGAAGGTTTAAGAATCTCTAATTTTGAGATGGAAACTTCTGCAATTTATGGATTATCAGCAATGATGGGACATGAAGCATTGTCGATAAATGCAATTGTTGCAAATAGAATTTTAGGTGAATTTAGTGCTGATTCTTACAAAGCAGTTGATGCAATGATTGAATATTCGTTAGAAAGATTAACAAAATAATTTCGGAATCATATAAAACAAAAGCTCGAGAATTTTCTCGAGCTTTTTTGATTTTATATAATTTAAGAATTTTAATTCAAATTCATTAATTCTTTTGCTTGATTGATTGCTGCATCTGTCAATTCTGAACCAGAAATCATTTGTGCAATTTCTTCTAAACGTTGTTGTTGAGATAATTCAATAACGTTTGTTTGCGTTGTTTCGTTTACGACTTCTTTGTAAACTTTTAGCTGATAATTTCCTTTTGAAGCGACTTGTGGCAAATGCGTAATCACTAAAAGCTGCATATTTTCTGCCATTGTTTGCATTACTTTTCCTGTTTCATTTGCAACTTTTCCAGAAATTCCTGTATCTATTTCATCTAAAATCAACGTTGGTAAATGTTGATGAGTTGCCAATAATTTTTTAATCGCTAACATCAATCGAGACCGTTCTCCACCAGAAACAGATTTTTCAAAAATACGCGGTTCCATTCCTTTATTTGCTGAGAATAGAAACAAAACTTCATCTTTTCCAGTTGCTGTAAAATCTGTTGTTTCGTTTAATTGAATGGTTAATTGAGAATTTTCCATTCCCAATTGTGACAACGTATTCAAGATATTTTTTCGGATAATTTCGATAGAAGAAATTCTATTTTTTCTAATTTTAATTACTTGTTTTTCAAGTTTTTCTGAAATTGAATTCAATTCTTTATTTAAGTGAATAATTAAATCACTCAAATTATCAAAACCAGAAGTTTGACTTTCTAATTCGTCACGTTTTGCAATTAATTCTTCAACAGAAATCACATTATGTTTACGCAATAATTTATGAATCAAATCGTAACGATCTGTAATTTCTTGTAATCTTTCAGGATTAATTTCAGTCGAATCTATCAAACTACTCATTTCACCAGAAATATCTTGCAATTCTATTTTAGAAGAAATTAATCGTTCGTAAATAGAATTGTATTGCGAATTATAATCCGAAATTTTATTCAATTTATTGCTTGCTTCATTCAATTGAGAAATGATTCCCATCTCTGGATGTTCCAAAAATTGGTAAGTTTCATTCAAAGTCGAAATAATTTCTTCTACGTTTGACAAAGATTTTATTTCGATTTCCAATTCCTCTAATTCTTCATTTTTTAGCGAAGCATTGTTCAATTCTTCCCATAAATGCAATTTATATTCTAAATCTTGCGATTGATTTTCTAAAGAATTTTGAGCATCTTTTATCTTTTTCTTTGTTAAAATATAGTGGTTAAAATCTTTCTTATATTCTTTCAACAAGTCTTTATTTTCTCCGTAAATATCCAACATCGAAAGTTGAAAATCAGCTTCAAAAATTTTAGGGGTATTAAATTGAGAATGAATATCAATCAATAACTCTGATAATTCCTGTAAAATAGAGACTTTAACAGGTGTATCATTGATAAAAGCACGCGATTTCCCAGAAGGTAATAATTCTCTTCTCAAAATAGATTCGTCTTCGTAATCCAAATCATTTTCTTCGAAAAAATCATTTAATTCAAGATTTTTAATCTCAAAAACAGCTTCAATAATACATTTTTCATCAATATTTTTCAAGGCTTTTAAATCGGCACGTTCGCCTAAAACTAATTTTAAAGCACCTAACAAAATCGATTTTCCAGCACCAGTTTCACCAGTAATTGTGGTCATACCTTGATGAAAATCAATCTCCAATTGATCGATAATGGCAAAATTATTAACGCGAAGAGTTTTTAACATTTACTTTTTCAATTTATTCCAATAATTGTCGTTGTATTTTGGCGCGATTGAATTTAAAATTCCTTTTAGTTTTTCGATATTCACCGTAGAAACCTGTCCGCCTGAAAATACTTGACTAATTTCGCTATTTTTTGCTGTTAAGAAAAGTTCTAGCGGATAAAATTGAGAATAATTTCCTCTTTGGTAAAATTCTAATTGCAATAAAGTATTTCCAATCGCATTTTTACCACGAACTTCGTTCTCAGACATAATGTCTAAACCGTTTCTATGATATTGATAGATGATATTTCGAAGTGTAGAATTATCCGATTTTAGAATATTGTTAATTAACGCAGAACGCGATTTTATTCCATCTAATTCGCTCCAACCAGAGAAATTATTATTCACTTGACCAAAATCTGCAATTTTCTTCGCCATTTTGAAATACTCAGTTCCGCCTTCTTTCGCAAATGTATCTGCATCATATCCCAAAACTAAATAAATATAATACGTTAATACATCTGTCAAATTTTTTCCACTGAATTTACGATCATTGAAAATTAATTCTTCAGATTCTTGGTATTGAAACGTAAAATTATCGTCAGATAAATTAAGAACAGGCGTGTAGTATGTTGAGTTGAAAACAGGACGACGAGATTGTACTAAAATCGTACCTTTCATTCTGTTCCCCTCACGTTCAATTATATTAATGACGAAACTAGCTTCAATTCTTTCGTATGTTTTTAAACGATCATTTGTCCATTTTGTTGAATTAATAAACGTTTTTAATGATCTTTCTAAAGTTTGATAAACCTGTGTATTAGATCCTTGAACTTGAGAATAATCGACTTTTACATCTGCAATAATATTTTGTGAGAAAGCCGAAATAGCTAAACACGACGAAAAGAAAATTGAGGCTAATTTCTTCATAATAAATTTTATAACTTATTTAAAATGACATTCAAAATATCTTTTGCGACATCTGTTTTTGATTTAGCATCAAATTGTTGCATTGATAAATCTTTGTCAATAATTGTAATTTTGTTTGTATTCTTCTGAAAACCAGCTTCTTTATCTTGCATCGAATTAAGAACAATAAAATCAAGATTCTTTTTGGCTAATTTTTTCTTTGCATATTCTTCTTCGTTATTCGTTTCTAACGCAAAACCAACCAATAATTGATGTGTTTTGATTTCGCCTAACGATTTTAGAATATCAGGATTTTTCACCAATTCGATAATTAAATTATCATCGTTTTCTTTCTTAATTTTTTGCTCAGCCATTTCTTTTGGACGATAATCTGCAACAGCCGCCGACATTACAACAACATCAGCATGAGCAAAATTAGCGTGCATCGCTTCGTACATATCACGAGCAGAAACAACATTTATTCGATCGATAGGAAAACCTGTAACAGATTCGTGACTTGGACCACTGACCAAGGTAACTTTTGCACCCAAATTAGCAGCAGTTTTCGCAATCTCGAATCCCATTTTTCCCGAAGAATAATTACCTATAAAACGAACAGGATCTAAGTTTTCGTATGTAGGACCAGCAGAAACCACTACTTTTTTTCCGTGAAGTGGGAGAGTAGCTTCGATTGTACTTTCCAAAAACGCAATAATGCTTTCAGGTTCAGCCATTCTGCCTTCTCCAATCAATCCACTTGCTAATTCACCCGCTTCGGCAGGAATGCAAATATTTCCGAAAGATTCTAATTTAGCAATATTTTCTAAAGTTGATGGATGTTTGTACATATCCAAATCCATTGCAGGAGCAAAATATACAGAACACTTAGCTGAAAGATAAGTAGCTAAAACCAAATTATCACACGTTCCGTCTGCCATATGAGACAATGTATTGGCTGTGCAAGGTGCAATAATCATATAATCTGCCCAAAGAGCATATTCCACATGATTATTCCAATCTCCTTTATCACCGAAAAATTCCCATTCAACTGGATGTTTGGAAAGCGTGGAAAGTGTAAGTGGAGTAACGAAGTTTTGAGCTTCTGGCGTCATAATAACTTTGACATCTGCTCCTTTTTTGATAAGCCCTCTAACAAGAAAAGCGGCTTTGTAGGCCGCTATTCCGGCAGAAACTGCCAAAAGAATTTTTTTACTATGTAAAACAGACATTATTTATCCTCATTTGGATTTCTGTAATATACGTCATTGTCTAACCATTCCTTAACCGCAATAGAAGTCGGTTTAGGTAATCTTTCGTAGAATTTTGAAACTTCGATTTGCTCTCTATTTTCAAAAACTTCTTCTAAAGAATCTGTATGTGCAGCAAACTCATCCAATTTCTGAATTAATTCAGTTTTCATTTCTTGGTTGATTTGTTCTGCTCTTTTACCCATAATTACAATCGATTCGTATAAGTTTCCTGTTTTCTCATCGATTTTATTACGATCATAAGTTTGTGTTGTTGGTGCTGCACCGATATCCTTGAAATTCATAATGAAAGAATTTTATATATTTTACTATTATTTATTATTTTGCTCTTTGCTTAATTCAGCTTGATCAGCTTCAAATTTCTTTTTAGCTACTTCTATATCAGCTAATTGTTTTTTAGTCTCAACCATATCTTTGTCGATTTTCTCCATCAATTTATCAGCTTCTGCTTTAAATTTTGTTTGCGGATAATATCTTGTTAACAAAAGATATTGCGTTCTGGCATCTTGTAAACGTAAATCTTTGTTCTCGATACGAGAGAAATTTAATGCCAATTCTGTTTTAGAACGTAATGAATACATCATTGCTTCTTCACGAAATTTAGAATCTGGATATTCATCAACCATATTGTCAAAAGAAACTCCAGCAGCCTTGTATTTCATTGTTTTGTAATAAACTTTAGAAATTTCGAAAGACTTTAACTCTAATTTTTGTCTAAGTTCTGTAATATAATTATTTGCTTCTGCAACGTGTGCTGATTCTGGATACGAATTGATAAATCCTTGTAACTCACTGATTGCTGTATATGTACTTGTTTGATCCAAGTCATATTTTGGCGAATCTTTGTAATAAGAAAATGCCGATTTGAACAAAGCTTCTTCTGCGCGGCTATCCATAGGATAAGCTCCTGCAAAGCTTTTGAATTGATGTCCTGCTAAACGGAAACTTTTTTCGTTAAAGTTACCTTGTGCCATATTATAGGCAATGTCCGCAGATTTTTCTGTTCCTACAAATGAGGTAGAAATTTTTTCATACAATTCGTTTGCCAAATCATATTTACCATCTTGATACAATTGTGTAGCCAATGTAAAGATTTCGTCTTTATCCGTACTTTTCATCGCTTTGTTATAGGTCTTGTTACAAGACACTAAAGAAGCGCCAATTAAAACTACTAAGCTTAGTTTTTTAAACATTCTGCAAATTTAATAAAATTTGAGGACTAAAGTATAAAATATTTTTTTCTTATCCTCTTAATAAAATCTCAAAGTTTTGATTTATTCCGCTGTTGTGTCTGCGCTTAATGTAACTACATCACGATCAAATAGATATAAACCTCCCTTGTCAGATCCGATCATTTCTAACTTATCTAAGATATTTCTTGCTAATTTTTCTTCTTCAATTTGCTCAGAAACATACCATTGCAAGAAATTGTGAGTAGAATAATCTCTTTCTTCTAATGTTAAGCCTACAATGTCGTTAATTGATTCTGAGACAAAGCATTCGTGATTTAAAATTGCAGTAAAAACTTCTTTCAATGTTGTGAAATCTTGTTTTGGTTCTTCAATTTGTGGAACAAACGCTTTTCCGCCTCTTTCGTTAATAAATTTAATTAATTTTAACATATGCATACGTTCTTCGTCTGCATGCGAGTACAAGAAATTTGCAGTTCCTTCCAAACCTTTCACTTCTGCCCAAGAAGCCATAGCTAAATATAATTGAGAAGAATCTCCTTCTAATTTGATTTGTTTGTTTAATGCGTCTAATATTGTATCTTTTATCATAGCTTTATTTTTTTAGATGTTTGATAATAATTGGTTAATTTTTGTTGTCAAGTTAGCTGATGCAGCAACTAAAGGTAATCTTGTAAATGGTTTACAAACACCTTTGTTATCTAAAACAGCTTTTATTCCGCAAGGATTTCCTTCCTCGAAAATAGCACGTGTAATTTCTACAACTTTGTAATGACCTTCGTACGCAGCAACAACTTCTTTGTTGATTGCTTTGCGAATCATATCTGTAAAAACAGTTGGAACACCTTGTCCGATAACAGAAATAACACCAGAACCTCCAGCTAAAGTCATTGGAACAGCGAATTCATCATCACCAGAAATAATATTGAAATCTTCGCGTGTATTTTTACGGATAATATCTGTTGATTGTAAGAAATCTGGTGAAGCTTCTTTAATCGCAACAATATTTTTGAATTCATTTGCTAAACGAATTGTTGTAACTGCTGAGATATTAGAACCCGTTCTACCAGGAACATTATACAAAATAATGTTGGCGTCTGTACTTTCTGCAATCGCTTTATAATGTTGATAAATCCCTTCTTGATTTGGCTTATTATAATAAGGAGAAACCGTAAGAACTGCGATATAATCACTCAAATCTGTTTCTTGATATCCATTAATAACTTCTGCCGTATTGTTACCTCCAATACCCAAAACCATCGGAACACGATTAGCATTCGCCTTCTTTATTGTTTCGATTACCTGTTTCTTTTCATCTTTTGTAAGTGTTGCTGCTTCTGCAGTAGTTCCTAAAATAACTAAATACTCAACACCGCCATCGATACTATAGTTTACTAAATTTTCTAATGCAGTATAATCTACGGTACCATCTTGTTGAAAAGGCGTAACCAAAGCAACTCCTGTCCCAATTAATTGTTTCATCTTTTATAAATGTTATTAAATCTAATACTAAGTTAAAATTCGGAATTATATCTTGAATAATCAAATAATAGTGCTAATCTATAATTGGTCTTAGATAAAATCCAAAATCTTTCAAAAATAGCGATTAATTTATAGGAATAAAATTAATTTAAGCCAATGTTTTATGATTTTACTTATAAAAAAAAGCCACTCAAAACGAGTGGCTTATTATATTTTTAACGTTTGATTAGTTAAATGTGTATTTAAATCCTAAAGAAAAACGACCAGCTTCGAAGTTAGAATCGTTTGTTAAGTTCCACCATGGTTTCCAATCAAAATGTAAAGCCAATGGAACAGAAGGAATTTTGTATTCTAAACCAGCTTGCGGACCTTCTGGAATAATTGCTTTGATCTTATTAATCAACAAATCTACATTCACGTTTTCTTTTGCCGAAATAGGTAAAATCTCTGCTTTTGGTAATAATTCGTGCCAATATTCTACTGCTTCATTTAATCGATCTGGCGTAGCTGTATCAATTTTATTCAATAATAAAATAATTGGTGTAGATGTTTTTTGCAGACGTTCGAAAACTTGTTCATTTTTCAATCGTTTTTCTCCAATTTCTACAACATAAAGAATCACATCAGCATCCACCAACGATTCATTTACTGCATCCATCATTTTTGTTTGCAGTTCATAAGCAGGATCCAAAACACCAGGCGTATCCGAAAATACAATCTGATAATCTTCTCCTGTTAAAATACCTTTGATACGATGACGTGTAGTTTGCGCTTTGTGTGTTGCGATAACCAAACGCTCTTTCATCAACATATTCATCAAAGTAGATTTTCCAACATTTGGATTTCCTATGATATTTACAAAACCGGATTTAAATTTCTTTTCGTCTGACATTCTGCAAATTTAGTGATTTCTATAA